>CAZAWG010000052.1:0-7864 GCA_964488785.1 uncultured Oscillospiraceae bacterium
TGTGGGCACTGTGGTCGGCTTTCTGATCGGTCTGTTGACCGGTGTCATCCGTACCACTCCCTTTTCTAAAAACAAGGCTTTCCGCTTTTTCCACAAGCTTGTCAACGTCTTAATCGCCATCTATATCGAGGTGTTCCGCGGAACACCGATGATGGTGCAGGCTATGGTCATTTACTGGGGCTATGCCTTTATCAACGGCGGCAGCACACTTCCGCTTATCCCGGCAGGACTGTTCATCGTATCCATCAACACCGGCGCCTACATGGCAGAGATCGTGCGCGGCGGTATCATTTCGGTGGATAAAGGACAGTTAGAGGGCGCATATGCGGTGGGTATGACCCATACACAGGCCATGCTCAAGGTCGTTATCCCACAGGTGCTTCGCAATATCCTGCCGTCCATCAGCAATGAGTTTGTCATCAACATCAAGGACACCTCGGTGCTGAATGTTATCGGCGTGACCGAGCTGTACTATATGGCCGGCGTGATCAAGCGCATCAATTTGCAGACCTTCCAGGTATATGCTTTGGTTTGCGTACTGTACTTTATTTTGACCTTCACCGTCACACGTCTGTTACGCTTTGCCGAAAAGAAGTTAGAGGGCTCGTCCTCCTATACCATCTGCGGCTCCGGCTCGGATTCGAACGCCGTGATCCATGTGAAAGGAGAGCCGAACGCATGACAGAAATATTAAAAATCGAGCATCTGGAAAAAAAGTTCGGAAACAATGTGGTTTTGCGCGATATCAGCTTTTCGGTGAATAAGGGCGATGTGATCAGTGTCATCGGTCCCTCCGGCTCCGGCAAAAGCACCATGCTTCGCTGCATCAACCTGTTAGAAGAACCGACCGGTGGACATATCCTGTTTGAAGACAAGGATATCATGCATAAGGAAATGAATTTGTCTAACTACCGGGCACGTGTGAGCATGGTATTCCAGCAGTTCAACCTGTTCAACAACATGAATGTGCTTGCCAACTGTGTCAGCCCGCAGGTCACGGTCTTAAAGCGTAACCGCAAGGAGGCTGAACGGATCGCCAAGGGTTATCTGGAAAAGGTGGGCATGGCGGCGTATATCAACGCCCGTCCGGCACAGCTTTCCGGTGGACAGAAGCAGCGCGTGGCTATCGCGCGTGCGCTTTCGATGAATCCGGATATCATTCTGTTTGATGAACCGACCTCGGCACTTGACCCGGAAATGGTCGGAGAGGTGCTTGACGTTATGAAGAGCCTTGCCGAATCGGGTCTGACGATGATCGTGGTCACACACGAAATGGCGTTTGCGCGCGATGTATCCGACCGCGTGATCTTCATGGACGGCGGCTTCATTTTGGAGGATTCCACGCCGGAGGAACTGTTCGAGCATCCGCGTGAAGCACGAACAAAGGAATTTTTATCCCGCTATCTGGCGCGATAGAAGCTTGCAAAAAGCAGGGGGCAGTAAAGCGTGTGCTTTACTGCCCTCTCTTTTCGTTTTCACTCAATTCCAGTGCTGCCTCGACCGTATCGTCCATGTCGGCATAGCGATATAAGCCAAGCCGTCCGCCAAACAAAACGCGTGGTGTGCTGTCGGCAAGTGCTTTGTATTTCTGATACAGTGCCGTGTTTTCTGCATCGTTGAGCGGATAGTACGGCTCCAGCCCCTCATGCCATTCGGCGGGGTATTCCTCTGTAATGACCGTAACCTCCGGTGCTGCGCCGGTTTGACAGGCAAATTCAAAATGCTTATGCTCGATGATACGCGTATACGGCACCTCATGACTTGTATAGTTGACCACCGCATTGCCCTGAAAATTATCGATGTGCAGCAGCTTCTCCTTGAAATCCAACGACCGATACGCCAAGGTTCCATAGCATTTATCAAAAAACTGATCGATACGCCCGGTATAGACGATCTTATCGGCACACGCTTCAAGGCATTCCCGTTGGGCAAAAAAGTCCGTATTTAAGCGAACCTCGGAACCGGCTAACAGCTTCTCAATGATCTGTGTATATCCCCCGATCGGGATACCCTGATAAGCATCGTTGAAATAGTTATTGTCATAGGTAAAGCGCACCGGCAGGCGTTTGATAATAAAGGAAGGAAGCTCAGAGCAGGGACGTCCCCACTGCTTTTCCGTATAATCCTTGACAAGCTTTGTATAGATATCACGCCCTACCATAGAAAGAGCGTGTTCCTCCAGATTATGCGGCTCGCCGGTCACATCCGCCGTCTGCTTTTTTAGCATTTCTCTTGCTTCTTCCGGCGTTTTAACGCCCCACAGACGAGAAAAGGTATTCATGTTGAACGGTAGATTATAGACCTCGTTGCCATAGCGCGCAATGGGGGCATTGGTATAGCGGTTAAAGGTGGCAAACTGCTCCATATATTCCCAGATTTTTCGGTTATCGGTATGAAAAATATGGGCTCCATATTTATGCACCTGAATATTTTCGACTTTTTCTGTATAAATATTACCGCCTACGTGTGCGCGGCGGTCGATCACTAAGCATTTTTTGCCAGCAGCGGTCATTTCATGTGCAAAGACCGCGCCAAACAGACCAGCTCCGACGATCAGATAATCATAGGACATACGTCATCTGCTCCTTAACGTTGTATTCTTTAATAAGTATACACGCATTTAGCCGGGTTGTCAACTGTTTTTTCAGGCTATGCCCCGGCATGAGCCCAAGCGAATGTCCAAAGTAAAATCCACGGTGGAATGTACCTTGGAATTCACTGCAAAAGCACAAAAGCCAAAAATCTCGCGTCAGGGTCTTGCAAAATGATTGAGAATATGGTATACTATTATAGTATAGTTTGGAATATTATATTTCCACCATTCTTATGATCAGAACAGGAGCTTCTTATGCCAAACATTTTTAATATTGGATGCATTCCCACACTCATTTCTCAGATGGATTCCTCCTTACGCTTTGCCATGTTAGTCGCCGGTATCGTTCTCTGTGCGCTCATCGGCTATCTTCTCGGCAGTCTGAATTTTGCGCTCATTCTTTCGGGCCGTCTCTATAAGGACGATATCCGCAAGCATGGCAGTAAAAACGCCGGCACCACCAACATGATGCGCACCTATGGCTCCAAGGCGGCAGGACTTACCATTTTAGGCGATATGCTCAAGGCTATTATAGCTGTTATCCTCGGCAATCTGCTCATGGGTGTCTATTTTGGTGGCTATGCGGCGGCGTTAGGCTGTGTATTAGGACACGTTTTCCCACTGTTTTACGGCTTTAAGGGCGGCAAGGGTGTTGCCACGGCAGCAGCAGCCATTCTGATTTTGAATCCACTCGCCTTTTTAGTGGTCATCGCTGTATTTGTCTTGTGCGTGGTATGTACGCGCTACGTTTCGCTCGGCTCGGTGCTTGCCGCCGCCGTATTTCCCCTTCTCACCTTCTACACCTGTTTTGGAAACCGAAATCTATCCTCCGGCAGTGGCTTTGCCTTTTTATGTGCCTTTGCCATGGCCGTTATCGTCATTATCAAGCATCACACCAATTTGTCCCGTTTAGCTCATGGAACAGAATCCAAATTTTCCTTTAAAAAGAGCAAGGACATCAAAAAAGATAAATAATCCCCCCAAAAGGAGCAATCATGTCAAAATACATAGAAAAAGTTGAAAACGGTGTATATCCCGTTATCCCTCTACGAGGCTTAGTCATTTTTCCCGGCATTCCAACCAGCTTTGAGATCAACAACAAAAAATCCATCAAAGCCCTGTTAGCCGCTCCCTCCTATAACAACACGGTATTTTTATCGGTATTGGAAGAGGTGGAAGGTACCGATAGTGTTCGTTTAGCCACCACGGGTGTTACCGCCCGTATCAAGCAATCCATCAAGCTGCCCGACGGCAACTACCGCGTGCTCATTGATGGTCGCAGTCGTGCTGAATACACCGAGATCATCGACGGAGACGATTATCTGCGCGCGCGCGTATTAGTCAAAAACGTCATCGTCACCGAGGATGGCGGCATAAAGGGTGAGGCACTTCGCCGTGAAGCCGTCTCCGCCTTTGAAGCACACATCAAATTGCTGCCCAAGATTTCACCGGAGATCGTTGTATCGGTGCAGGCCATCACCGACCCTGGGATGCTTGCCGATTTCATGGCTTCCAATGTTTTATTCGATCATCGCGACAAGCAGCGCGTTTTGGAAACGCTCGATCCGTTCGGACGTCTGGAATTACTAATACAGCTACTCCAAAACGAAAGTAAGATACTTGAATTCAAAAACGATCTTCATACCAAGGTGCGCGAACGCTTAGAGGATAACCAGCGCGAGTATTTCCTGAAGGAACAGCTCAAGGTCATTCGCGAGGAATTGGGTGAGGCGACACTGGATGCCGATGAGGATGGCTTTTCTGAACGTATTGAAGCCTCTTCTTTTCCGGATGAAGTCAAGGAAAAGCTGTTAAAGGATCTGGACCGCATGAACAAAATGCCGTTCGGCTCATCGGAGAATTCCGTGCTTCGCAGCTATTTGGACACCGTGCTTGAGCTTCCGACAGGCACGCGTACCAAAGACGTGTATTCCGTTGAAAAGGCGCGTAAAATACTGGAAGAAGATCACGACGGCTTGAAAAAGGTCAAAGAACGCATTTTGGAATACATTGCCGTCAAGCAGTTAGCTCCCGACCTAAAGGGACAGATCTTGTGTCTCATCGGCCCACCCGGCGTGGGAAAATCGTCGGTCGCCGTATCCATCGCAAGAGCCTTGGGACGGAAATTTGTCCGTGTCTCCTTAGGTGGCGTTCGCGATGAAGCCGATATTCGCGGTCATCGCAAGACCTATGTCGGCGCCATGCCGGGACGCGTGATCTCGGCGCTCATTCAGGCAAAATCGGAAAATCCCGTCATTCTGTTAGATGAAATAGACAAGCTCACCGCCAATGCTCAGGGTGACCCGGCAGCGGCCTTGTTGGAAGTGTTGGACATCGAGCAGAACAAGGCATTCCGCGATCACTATATCGAAATTCCGGTCGATCTGTCCGATTGCATCTTTATTGCAACGGCAAACCAGGCCGATACCATCCCCCATGCACTGTATGACCGCATGGAGATCATCCATCTGCCCTCGTATACCTCCAACGAAAAGGTCTCCATCTTTGAACATCATCTGCTTCCCAAGCAGTTAAAGCGTCACGGACTGACCCGCCACAACATAAAGATGAACGAGAATGCCGTGCGCGAGCTGATCGAATACTACACCAAGGAAGCCGGTGTGCGCACACTTGAACGGCAGACCGCCTCCCTGTGCCGCAAGGTCGCCATGCAGATTGCCGAAGGCGGCAAGCGTTCGGTCAACGTCACGCCGGAGGTGATCGGAAAGCTTCTCGGTCCGCGCAAGATCAAGCCGGATGCGCTGTTGGATGCCGACACGATCGGCGTTGTGAACGGATTGGCCTGGACGGAGCTAGGCGGCGAGATGCTGCAGGTCGAAGCACAAAGCTTCGAAGGGGTCGGAAAGATCGAGCTGACCGGCAGTCTCGGCGAGGTCATGCAGGAATCGGCCAAAGCCGCTGTCAGCTACATCCGAAAGCACGCCGAAGCATTCGGCATTGATAAAGAATTTTATAAAAACCGCGATATCCACATCCATGTGCCGGAGGGTGCTGTCCCCAAGGATGGGCCCAGTGCCGGTGTGACCATGATCACCGCTCTGGTGTCCGAATTGTCCGGCGTTCCGGTGCGTCACGATATCGCCATGACCGGCGAGATCACCTTGACCGGGCGTGTGCTTCCCATTGGCGGACTGCCCGAAAAGAGCATGGCGGCCTATCGCAACGGCATTCGTACCATTCTGATACCAAAGGACAATCTGTCCGATTTAGATGAGGTGGACGAGCTGATCCGCTCGAGCGTGACCTTTGTGCCGGTGAGCCATGTGTCGCAGGTGTTAGAAAATGCGCTGGTGCGCGATACCTCCGCGGAGTCGCTGCCGCTCATGCCGCCGGTCACGCAAGGAACATCGGTCTGCACCGATACGCTCCAGGCGTAAGGAGAACCACCATGGAAAAGAAGATCAATCTGAATAAGGTCAATTTAGTTATGACCGCCGGACTGCCCTCCCAGTTACCCGGAATACTCCGAAATGAGCTGCCGCAGATCGCCATGTGCGGACGGTCGAACGTGGGAAAATCCTCTCTCATCAACAAGCTGATCGGGCGCAAAAGCCTTGCACGTGTCAGTGCTGAGCCAGGAAAGACCATCACGGTCAACTGCTACGATATCGACAGCACGCTGTATTTAGTCGATCTACCGGGGTACGGCTACGCCAGACGTTCGTTTTCCGAGCGCGACAAGTGGAAAAAGCTCATTGACCGCTATTTTTCGTTGGAAGCACCGCGCTTATATTTACAGTTAGTCGATCTGAAGGTGGGACTTACCGCCGATGACCGCGCTATGCTTGACTTTTTAGTCGAAACCGGACTTCCCTTCGCGGTGGTCGCCACCAAATCCGATAAGGTCAACACCACCACCAGACTTGCCAATCTCGAAGCACTGCACAACGATCCTTCCATCCCGGAGGATGTGGAGATCCTTCCTTTTTCCGCCAAAACCGGTGCCGGTGCCGATGAGATTTGGCGCGTACTTCGCGAATTCATCTCTGCCGCAAGCGGCGTAGATATCACCCTGTAAATTTTCACCACAGAAAGGCAACACCCATGAAAACCGTTCTTTTACACGACAACTATGGCATAAACGATGCCGGGCATTTCACGGTAGCCGGCTTTGACACCGTCTCGCTTGCCCAAACCTATGGCACCCCTCTGTATGTTTTGGATGAGGACAAGGTGCGCTCCATGTGCCGCCGCTATTTAAACAGTGCCGGTACCTATTTCAAAAAAGCGCGTATCCTGTTTGCCAGCAAAGCACTTTCCTTCAAGGAGATTTACCGCATTGCCGACAGCGAAGGCCTTTGTGCCGACACCGTTTCGGCAGGAGAGATCTATACCGCGCTTTCCGCCGGCTTCCCGGCAGAGAAAATCTATTTTCACGGCAATAACAAAACCTGTGACGATCTGACATATGCCGTGGAAAGCGGCGTGGGCTGTATCATTGCCGACAACTGCGCGGAATTGGATATGCTCGATGATATCTGTCGCGAAAAGGGAAAAAAGCAGACCGTCGTACTGCGTGTCACCCCCGGTATCGACCCCCACACACACGTTAAAATTTCCACCGGACGCGTGGATTCCAAATTCGGAAATGCCATTGAGACAGGACAGGCCTTAGAAGCCGTAAAATATGCGCTGTCCAAGCAATATTTAAGCTTGGTCGGTCTGCATTGCCACGTTGGCTCGCAGAGCTTTGACCCACAGCCCTTCCTGGATGCCGCCGACATCATGATGCGCTTCTTGGCGGAAATTCGCGATAAAACCGGTAAAACGCTCACTGTCCTCAATCTGGGCGGCGGCTTTGGCGTGCGCTATGTGCCGGATCAACAGAATCTCGATATCGATTATATGCTCTCCGCCATTTCCCGGCGCGTACAGCATAATTGCAAGGAATTTGCCTTAGAAGAGCCGGAATTAAACTTTGAACCGGGACGTTCTCTCGTCGCCGCTGCCGGTGTGACTCTGTACACCGTCGGTAACATCAAGACCATACCCGGCTATAAGAGCTATGTTTCCATCGATGGCGGCATGGCGGATAATCCGCGCTATGCGCTGTATCAGGCTCCCTACTATGCGCTCATTGCCAATAAAGCAGACAAAGATATGGATTTCACCGCCGACATTGCCGGACGATGCTGTGAGAGCGGCGACCTCATCCAAGAGCATTCGCTCTTGCAAACGCCCGAAAAAGGCGATATTTTAGCCGTCTGTGTGACAGGTGCCTATAACTACTCCATGGCTTCCAACTATAAC
>CAZAWG010000053.1:0-7860 GCA_964488785.1 uncultured Oscillospiraceae bacterium
ACCGAGCAGTGTCCCGTGTGTATCGTCGTTCCGCCCTCCGGAAAACCCCCAAAGGACACGCTGGCTGCACGGTCACGCGCCGCACGATATTCTAAATTCTGCGGATCCATGGCACACGCACGCTCCAAATAGGAACGACCATCGTATATCCGCCCCATGCCCAACAGCGCACAGCCCTTTAAGAAATTCCACTCTGCGCCACGTTCGGCAACCGACATCGCATTTAATCGAAGCATAGCCTCCGAATAGCGTCCTGCATTGATGCACTGGCGGATATAGGCAAAGCCTGCCCCACCGGTCGCTCCATTGCTTCCGGAGGAATAGGAGGAATAGGAGGAGCCGGTCTGTCCGGTCGAACCGCCCTCCCGACGCAGACGCTGTATCTCCTCATACGCCGCATTGACCTCTTTCATCTTTTCGCCGGCCAATTCCGACAGGTCTGTGTTCGCATATTTGTCGGGATGATATTTTTTGGCAAGCTCTCTGTATGCCTTTTTGATTTCTTCGTCCGTGGCATTTTCCGAAACGCCCAAAACGCTGTAAGGATTTTTATTCAATGCTGGTTCTCCACTTTCTGCGGCACATTTTTCCATGCAAGCGCATGGGTCTTTCGCCGCATTCCTTCATACAGGATATGATAGGTCAATTCCTTTATATCCTCATCCTTGAATTCCACAAGATCAAGCGCCTTTTCGATCTCACACAGGGTCTGCCGCATAGCGGCTTCGGTCAGGGTCGCTTCCGCCTCTCCGAACGCACCATTATACAGAACGACAAACGGATTATAGCCCCCGCTTTTCTTATCCTTTTCGAGATCATCCAGCGCATCCGCCGCATACACCCATTTGGAAGCATGATAGCCAATGGTTCGCGCCAAGCTGTAGGCGCTTCCCTCCAAGCCTTCCGAAAATACGTCCGCTCCCAAAAATGCCATCGGCTCTGCCGGCTCATCGAAAGAAGGGACGCGCTTTTCCTCCCATGCGGAAAGACTTTGCAAATGCTTCTGCACCTTTTCGTATAATACGTTTTCCGCGGCACGCTTCTTCGCATGGGTGCCAAACGGATAAAGGACTGTGGCTATCCATCTTTTTAAGCCACGCTCATCATTTCGATCGTCCGCAAGCTTCCCGCTCACAAGCAGTGCCACCGCACGCGCCGTATAGTCAAGCACCGTATTCGGCTCCATCATAGGATGCTTTTTGAACGGATGCAATAAGCACCGCTCGTTGTGGATGATGATCGGCACATCCTCTAAGGACAGCCGTATCAGTGCTAAAAAGACAGCATCATACGGCAAAAACGGACGGGAACACTGCCCGGTACACCGTCCCATGCTCTTGCAAATGCCGCAATACACCGCCCGGTAGAGCGTATGATGTTTGAGCTTTAGCTCCGGCGGATATTCGCGTATATAGCCAAACATAGTTTGTTTCCTTTACGAAAGACGAGGCTTTTCCGGCTTTTGCAAGCGTAACGCCCCCAAATGTGCCGCAAACATGGCACTGACCGAATTGGTCGGCAGAGAATAGCGCACATTCTCACGCGCATATGGGATATGCACCACTGTCTGGGCTTTTTCCATAAACAACGGCGAAATGCCGCGTTTTTCGCCGCCGATAAACAGCACAAAGGGTGCTTCCGGCGCAAACGCATATAAGGGGATCGAACGCTTTGCAAGCGCAGAGCAAACGATATGCACACCGTTTTTTTCAAAAAGCTCTACAGTCTTTTCATCGTCCGATGGCAAAAACGCCATGGGGATTCGTTCGCTGGCTCCGGCAGATGCACGCGCCATGACGGCGGCCGCCGTTTCCCAATTGCGCCCAGGGAGCAGAATGCCCTTGCAACCCATGGCATAAAAGGCGCGTATCGAATAGCCGAAATTGAAAGGGTCCTCTACCCCATCCAAGCACACCCAATAGTCGCCCGGTGCCGCGTCGCCAAGCAGCTCTTCGACTGCCGGATAGCGGCGTTCGGAAGCAAGCGCCACAAGACCGCCGTGGGTGTGGCCTGCATGAGACGGGTCATGCTCCAAGACCAGACGGTCGATGTGTTCACGCGGTGCTATCGTAAAAGGGACTCCGGTTTTCTTCAAATACGCAAGAAACGCGATCGTTTTTCGGTCGCGCTTTTCCTTTTTATGCTCATCGACTAACACCAACGCCACGGTTCGATATGCCCCCTCAAGCGCCGCTCGCACCGAAAGCTCTCCCTCCAAAAGGCAGGGGTATTCGGCCTTTGGAGGAAGGGTCCCTTTAAAGCTTTCAAAAGTATTTATACTATCCAAATGTTCCAAGCGGTTCATACGTCTCCCCTATTGCTGCGCAACGGCCGCATCTGCGTTCGAAGGCTCCGAAGTCTGTGGGGCATTGATGTCCTGTGCGCCGCTTTCGGCGATCTGACCACCGGTGAACACACCGGTATAAGGGGCTTTTCCGCCGCCAAAATCATACGTTCCGTTTCCTTCCATGGTATCGCCGGCAAATTCACCGGTATAGGATTGACCACTCACCCAGGTATAGACTCCCTGTCCATTGCGCTTACCATTCAGATAATCGCCGACATAGGTATCGCCCGAGGCATAGACATATTTATTCTTACCGATGTACACCATGCCGTTTTCAAGCGTTACCGTCACCTCCGACTGACCGTTTCGCCGGTCATCGGTGAACGCGCCATAATAATACGAACCATCGGCATAATGCTCCTCGCCGGTGCCGTTTCGCTTGCCATCGACCCAGTCGCCGTAGTAATATGAACCATCGGCAAACACATATTTTCCGCGCCCATTCGGCTTTCCATCGGTCACAGAGCCGGTATAGCTGATCCCCTCCGGGGTAGAATAGGTTCCCTCTCCGGTCAGGCGATCCTCGGAAAAATCGCCGGTATATACCGCACCGTTCTCCTTATAGGTAATGGTTCCTTTGCCATGACGAGCGATTCCCTTTAGCTCGCCCTCATACACGTCGCCCGTGCTGTAGACGATCTTTCCGTTTGGAGACTCGATCTCCTTGGTCAGCTCACCGGTCAAGCCATCCGGATATTTCACCGTACCGGACACCGGCTGACCATTCTTGACACGACCGGAAAATTTCATTCCATCTACCGAAATATACCGATATCCGATCGAATATACAACAAGTCCGGCAAGTGCAACGACCGCAAGAGCCACCGCCAGCACCAAGACGAGCGGATGAACTCTTTTTTTACCTCGGCGCACCGAAGTGCCTTTTGTTTGAGACATATTCTGCTTCCTTTCTGCCACGCTTATTCGCCGGATACCGCATCGGAGGTTTGGGTTTCATCTGCTGCCGGGACATCCTCTCCGGACTGTGTATCCATTTCTGTGGCAAGCGATTCGTTTTCGTCTGCATTCTTAGCAGCTTCTTTTGCTTCCTGCTCCAGGCGTTCTTTTTCTTCTTTATTGAGCTTTTCCTGCTCGTCCAAAAGAGATCCGGCGCTATCGGTCGTGCCATATATCTCCGGAGAATCCTCGCCGTTGACAACGTCTGCTGTCCAATTGCCAAGCATCTGTATCACGCTGGTTGCCGCAAGTGCCACCAAAAAGAGCGCCACTAACAGTCCCACGATCGGCAAAAGCCGCACCTGTTCCCGTCTATGCTTTTCAAAGCTTTTGGTTCGGTTCTCTTGCGGAAGATAATAGCTTTTTAGCGGCTTTTCGGCAAACAGAAGCTCATCTGTGACTTCGTGCTTTACCGGCATTTCCTTGCAAACAATGCTTCGCGCCAGCGGCGAACCAGTCGCAACAAAGTGACCTAAGAGAGCGCGTGTCAGCGCACGTCTGAAGCCGAGCTGCTCCAGCGTTTTCGCCTTTTCCGGTGTATCGACCTCTTTTTCAGTCAAACGCGCAGTCAACCGCAAAAGCATTTTCTGCATACTATAGGAATACACCACTGCCACGGCAATGGCCGCATACAAGACCCAGACAAGCATCCGGATATTTATTCCACCAAGCATACCCTTGCTCCCTTCTTTTATGCATCACGCAGACGTTTACTAATCCTTGTATTCCTCAAAAATATCATTGCCGCACAATTGCTTTAGGAGCATTTCCAGATCCTCGGTGCTGTAGTACTCGATTTCCAGTCGTCCGGCACCTTTTTTTCGTCCATTGGCCTGGATGGAGGCTTTCCGTCCCAGTCTGCCGGTCACCCGTTCCTGGAGCTTTTCCATATAGATCTTAAGCTCTGCCTGGCTGGCACGCTTTTCCTCCTGTTGGACGCCCTTTTCGCGGCGTGTCAGAAGATTTTTGACGTATTTTTCCGTGTCGCGCACCGACAATTGACGGGCAAGCACCACATCGAGTGCCTCGTTGATGGCTTCCTCCGTTCCAAGCGGAAGCAATGTACGCGCGTGTCCGGGGGTGATATCACCGGACGCCAGAAAATCCAGCACATTGGACGGAAGCGTCAACAGTCGCAGTGAATTGGTCAAATTGGGGCGGGAAATACCAACGATACGCGCTGTCTCCTCTTGGGTCAGTCCAAACTCATCGATAAGCCGCTTCAGACCACGCGCCACCTCGACCGGATTGAGATCCTCACGCTGTAGATTCTCCACTAACATGACAGCACTTGCTTCGGTGTCGGTCAGCTCCTTGACCACCACTGGGACCTCTGTCAGACCTGCCATTTTGGAGGCACGCCAACGGCGTTCGCCCGAAATAATACGATATTTTCCGGCTAACAGCTCGCGTGTTTTTTCATCGTCCTCCGGACGCGCGGCACTGCGCACCACAAGCGGCTGCAAAACTCCATGAGTAGCAATGGAGTCAGCAAGCAGCCGGAGAGCCTCCTCGTCAAACTGCTTACGCGGCTGATTGCGATCCGGCTCGATGTCCGAAAGCCGCACGACCGAGACCTGCGACAGATCGGGGGATGCATTCCATTCCTCAATGCCCGTTTCCGTAAATATTTTATCTAATCCCTTTCCGAGACCTCCGAATTTTTTCGCCATGAATATATCCTTTCTATGTTAGCCTTGACAAGGCTATATGACCTGTTTCATGTATTCCGTATATTGATCCCTTTTATGTCTTACGCTAAAATTGGAAATATAAAAAGGGACTGTAGCTGCCGCCGGCAAGAAGTGCTGTGCAAGCAAGAAGTATTCCGATGAGTGCCAAGCCACGCAGCACGCTGATCCCCGCCGTAAGGAGCGTTGAACGCATTTCCAAGCGGAACGTGAGTCGCTTGAGGCTCTGCGAGGTCGGAGCGCACAAAAGCACGGCAAGCAATACAAAGAAAATGTGGTTCATAAAGGTAATGGTAAGATCCGTATCCAACAAAGTATGTCCTGTGCCAAACATCACGCCGATATACCGGAAGGCCGCGCCAATGTCCTTAAAGTAGAAAAAGACAAAGCCGATATCCACCACAAGCAACAGATATATATGCCGCACAAGCGCCGGTATACGTTCAAACCACGGCTTGCACAGCCGTTCCAGAGCAATAAAGAACCCATTATACAAGCCCCAGAAAATGAAATTCCAGCTGGCGCCATGCCAGAAGCCGGTCAAAAACCACACGACGAGCAGGTTGAAATACACCCGCTTCCGGTTTCCGCCTAAGGGGATGTATACATAGTCGCGGAAAAAGCTGCCGAGTGTCATATGCCAACGCCGCCAGAATTCCGAAACCGATTTGGAGATGTACGGATAATTAAAATTCTCCGGGAAGCGGAAGCCAAACAGCTTTCCAAGCCCGATTGCCATATCGCTGTAGCCGGAAAAATCAAAGTACAGCTGTATAATATACATAAAGCTGCCGAACCATGCCGCAAGCACCGGAAGTGAGGTCGGGTCGGCCTGCATATACTTTTTGACCAATTCCCCTGCCGTGTCGGCGATGACCACCTTTTTGGCAAGTCCGCAGATGAACCGCTGCATTCCAGCATACGCACAAGTCCTCGAATGACGACGCACATCGATCTCGGCAGCCACATCGGTATAGCGCACGATGGGACCTGCCACCAACTGAAAATACATGGACAGGTACAGCAAATAGTCGCTGAAGCGCTTTTGTGCTTTACAGGTGCCACGATATACATCGATCACATAGGTCAGCGTCTGGAAGGTATAGAAGGATATACCGATGGGAAGCTCAAACTGCGGCACCGGGAAAGAGGTGGCACACAGCGCATTGATGTTTTCCACAAAAAAGCCGGAATATTTAAATAGCACAAACACACCGATATCAAAGATGAGCGACGCCGCAAAGGCAACACGTCCCCGGCGTGAGGCACGGTATTTTTCAACAATGAGCGCGTTTCGCCAATCGCACCAGGCCGTGAATACCAAAAGTAGCATCCATGCCGGTCGTCCCCACGCGTAAAAGGCGAGTGAAAACGTCAAAAGGACAGCGTTTTTCACAGCCGTTGATTTGGAAAGCAGGTATATTATTATATTTAACGGCAAAAATAGGTAAAGAAAGATCAAGCTTGCAAAGATCACGGCACAACCCTCAAAAAACGTTTCGAAAGGAAAGGACAAATATGGATAAACGAAAATACAGCGAAGCGGATAAAAAAGCATATCGCGCCTATGCTGACGCCCACGCGCCGCGCTCAGCACTCGGCAAGGACTGCCTTTTCGCCTTTTTATCGGGCGGCACGCTCTGCACGCTCGGACAATGCATCGGCGATATGGCAAAAAAATACGGTATCAACGAAGAAAACGTCAAGAGCGTCATCCCGGTCTGCCTGATTTTTCTTTCCTGCCTGTTGACAGCAATCGGCGTATACGACAAGCTCGCCGCTGTCTGCAAGGCCGGAGTACTTGTCCCCATCACCGGTTTTGCCAACGGTGTCTGTGCATCCGCCATCGATGCTAAAAGCGAAGGTCTGATCTTAGGTGTGGGAGCAAAGCTGTTCACCCTGGCCGGACCGGTTTTGGTATACAGCAGTGTTTTCAGTGTGCTATATGGCGTGTATTACTGGATCACACTAAGAGGATAGGTCAAGCAGACAACGCTTTTTTGTCAAGTATAGTATACGGAAGTGTTGTTTCAGCACTATGGGAAAATATTTACTTTTTCATGAATGAAAGAGTAATTTTGATTTATTTACAAAGTCAATTCATCCAATTCGATGGCCGTATTTGCATCGAATTTATTACGCGCATTCAAGACCTTCTTTTTGCCACAGACCTTACAAACCACGTGTACCGAATCATAATCGATAAGAACCTTGGCTGCATGGCTTCCGCATTCGCCGCAGGTGATCCTTTTGTCGGTCATGAGACCATCCAAGGCAAACAAAATCTCACGCACCACATTGGTATTGGCGGTGAGCATTTCCGACTGCTTAACGGCTTCTTCGTCATCCTGTTGATCGGCAAGCAGCTCTCGTATCAAAGACTCCGTGCGGTCTAATTCATCCTCCACCTTATCCTCCTCGCCAATAAAGCAGATGTCGAGTCCCGAATAGGAGCAGGACAGCAGAAAAATGTCCTTTTCGAAAAACAGCTCGGTCGAGACGGTATAGGGATGCGGATGCGGACAGACGAGGCAAGGTACATTCAAACGCACCTTTCCGTCTCCAGTCATGGATAATTCTAATGCCGACTTATGGCACTCAATGCATTCGAGCTTAAAGCCGCCGGCTAACATAAACAGATTAACATTTGCGGAGATCACACAGCCACAATAGGGGCAGCGATATGCAAGCTTAGTTGTTTTTTCGGTTTTCATTGTCATTGGTACCTCCGTAGAAAGCCTTTTCTTATCCGAATAAGGGCGTATAAGACACTTGCTTTTTTTATACATTTATGCTACAATAAGAAAAAGCATTCATATAAAAAGGAGCAAGACACATTTATGGAAGAAAAAATATATACCATTC
>CAZAWG010000054.1:0-7780 GCA_964488785.1 uncultured Oscillospiraceae bacterium
TTTCAAAAGCCAAATAATTTGATAACTCGCGAAATAGTCTTGCAAAATTCTAAAATTATGGTATAATGACTGTAAGAATATATGTAAATAGATGGGAGAAATAAATGTTTCAGCTTCTTGATATAGCCAAAAGCTTTTTGGCACAGGCCGATATCGCGCCCAATGGGGTGCTTGCCGATTTTACCATGGGAAATGGACACGACACATTGTATCTTGCCTCCCTTGTGCCCCAGGGAAAGGTGTATGCTTTTGACGTTCAGCCGGAGGCATTGGTCAATACCCGCGCTCGTTTAGAAGAAGCAGGTGTGACGGCGCAGACCGAGCTAATCTTAGACAGCCATGCCAATCTTGCCGCTTATGTTCCCTATGATTACGATGCAGGGATGTTCAATTTAGGCTATCGTCCGGGCGGCGACAAGCACAGACACACAATGCATGAATCCACGCGTCAGGCGGTGACTGATGCCATCGAGCGCGTAAAACCGGGCGGTGTGGTGGTCATATCGGTATATCCCGGTCACGACGAAGGACGTACCGAGGGAGATATGCTTTTGGAAATGCTTGCAGACTACGATAAGAAAAAATACTGTGTGTCGCATTTCCATTTGGTCAATTCTCCCGACGCACCGTTTATCATAGCAGTGGAAAAATACGACAAAGCGGAAAATTACCGCGAAAACCAAGCTTAACGTAAAGGAGTGGCAGTATTGGCACATAAAAACAAAGCTCCGGCAAAGACACCGGAACAGAAAAAATGGCGGCTTGCGGAGCATCCCAATGTGCGCAATTTTCTTATAGCGTTTGTGGCAGGATTCGTTGTTTTTGGGGCAGTTGCGCTGGCTATCCCGGTCATTCTTCAGAACACAGGGGCAGTCACTCCAAATAAAGCATCGGGGAATACAGCAGGAAGTACCGTATCCAAGGAAGATGAGCAGCCGCTTCTCGAACCGGTCTCTGCAACCTTTACGGCAGTGCTTGGCGGCTATGACACCGATTCAGGCGCCTTAGATGCACTGTTATTTATCAAGGCAGATAAGGAAAACAGCCGGTTTGTACTGGCTTCCATTCCGACGGATTACAGCTATCAGACTGTCAGCATCAACACCGAAACCGAGGAAGCCATTGGCGCACAGTTGACCCTGAAGGATATCCCCCTGCGCACCTCCAAAAGCGAGCGTGCTGGGCACATCGTGGACATCGTCCACGCCATTACCGGTATGAACATCGATTATTATGCGTTTTTTAACATGAGTACGCTTCTCTCTCTGTTCGAAAAAACCGGTGGGCTATTCTATGAGGTTCCACAGGATATGGTCTATATCGGGATCGGCACAGCGACGGATCCGGAGATTTCGATCAAGGCCGGTGCGCAGGTACTGAATGCAAAACAGTGTCTGGGGTTGCTTCGTTTTCGCGATTACACCTCAAACGAGCATACCAATCATGTGCGGCGTGCCCAAACACAGGTGAGCTTCGTTTCCTCGGCACTCAAGCAGATCCTAAAGCAGGATACCGAAAAGCTGCTCCAGGGTGCAGCCGTTATTTTAGCCGATTGTGAAACGAATTTTTCGGTAGCCGATCTAAAGGATCATTATGATCTCATCTCCCACTTTTCCGAATACAGTGCCGCAAGCTCCGCATTTACGCTTGAATATTCCGGAACACTTGATTTCTCACGCACACAAAAAATATTTGAAAACTATAAATAATGCTTTTAGTCAAACACCTCCGTATATATTTTCTTTTTGTGGGAAAATATATAGCCGGAGGTGTTTTTGTGTGAAAAAAGAAAAAAGAATCGCAGAATCGGTCGAGGAAAAGCAGAAAAAGAACGATTTGAAAAAGCAGTTGGTCAGCGGTGGGGTCTACATGGCATTGGCAGTGACAGTGGTAGCCGTGACCGTCAGCACCTTAGCCACGACCTTTTCCGGAAAAGATACCAAAACCGGGCAGAAAACAACGCCAGACAGAGCGAACCGCTCCGTTAACGTGTCCGAAAGCCATAAAGCCGAAGCAAAGCGCCCATCGTCGAACGAAATAGCCCCATCGGACTCCTCACTCTCGCCGAAGGACATTACGCTGGACACGCCGGTTTCGGATGCGCCACAGGGGATCGATGCCGCTTTAACGGAGAAAACGGCAGAAACGGTTCCGGAAGCTCCCTTGCAGGAGTCCCGGAAATCTTTGATCGATGCTCCGGAGGCAGCACTGGAGGAACAGACGCTCATGCCGGACAAGCGTATGCCTGTGTCCGAAGAACCGACAGAGGTGGTGTCACCGGTTGGTTACGATGGCTTTATCAAGCCATGCGCCGGCTATATCAGCAAGGATTATTCGGTAGAAGCTCCGGTTTATTCGGCAACAATGTATGATTATCGCACCCATGCCGGGGTAGATATTGCGTGTGAGCCGGGGACACCCATCAAGGCAGTGACCAACGGCTGCATCAAAGATGTGTTTACAGACGCTCTGTATGGCGTGACGGTTGTGGTGGAACACGCAGACGGCATGGAATCGGTGTACTGTGGGCTATCGCCTGAGCTTCCGGTCGAAACAGTAGTGGGACGAAGCGTGCTGACCGGCGAGGTCTTAGCCGGAGCAGGAAATAGTGCCTTATGCGAGGCCTCCGAGGTGAGCCATATGCATTTGGAGTTACGCAAGGACGGGAAAACAGTTGATCCGGGTGAGTATATCGTATTTTAAGCTTTGAAAACGCAAAGGTGGAAAAAGAGGGCTGTCCCTCTTTTTTCTTTACCTTAACGACACCCCCGGCGGTCAGGGCACCGAATTTGTCATGATAGCGCATTCAGGAAGATGATCCAGCCAAAAAAACAAATGTGCGAAACCGCTTATTTTAACGGTTTCGCACCATTCTGGTTGCGGAGGAAGGATTTGAACCAACGACCTTCGGGTTATGAGCCCGACGAGCTACCAGGCTGCTCTACTCCGCGATATATAAGGTAAGCAAAGATGGTGCCGGAGACCGGACTTGAACCGGTACGGGATATAAGTCCCACGGGATTTTAAGTCCCGGGCGTCTGCCGATTTCGCCACTCCGGCATATGCGCTGAACCGCTTCTGCTTACGTTGCTCATATATTATAGCACGCAAGCCCCCATTTGTCAACCCTTTTTCGGATATTTCTTTGAAAAATAAAACTACAAAATGTTCAATATAATATAACCCCCTCTGTCCGAAAAGCTCGAACAGAGGGGGAAGCTTTATGCAAGTGTTATAACAGACACACCTCGCGCACAATGCCGCGATAGCTGCCATCGGTCGTATACTGCATGACACCGTTTTTAAGCGGTTCCTCAAAGCTATAATGCATATGACCGGCAAAAACGGCCTTGATGAGCGGCTCGTTTTCGATGTATTCCACGGCACGCAGGGTCGTTTCGTCGGCTGCCTGCTGCTCCCGTCTGTCGGGCGTATACCGCGCCAACAGCTCCTCCGGCGGTGCCATCAAATAGGAACAGGTCTTTTCGGCAGCGAGTCGATCCTCCGCAAAGCGCGGCGTATAAAGCGGCGTATGCATACACAACACCATCGGATAGCCTTTGGCGGCTTCGGCGCGCATAAAAGCGATCTGTCCTGCATCCATAAGATAATAGGAATTATCGGCTGTTATGAAATTGACACCGCCATAGAGCTTGGAATCAATATACAGGTTGGATTCGATATGCGTGGCGGTCTTTTTCATGTTGTTCCACTTATAGGCAGTATCCTCTGTATCTCCGCCGACATAGCGGCAGATATCGTGATTACCGAGTGCATACACATAGTCCACGCCATCAAAGGCTTTATCCAAAAAAGCAAAATTGGCATGGGACATGAAGTCGATCAGGTCGCCGGTACACACCACGAACAGCTTGTTTTTCCGGGCATATTCCAATGCTTCCCGGTAGAAGCGAACGGTATCGCCCTCTGCGGTATCCAATTCAAAGCAGGTGTCGCGACGTGCTTTAGCTAATGCCTGTATTTCCGGCGGATCGTGCTCATCCGCAAGGGAAATGTGCGAATCGGTGATGTGTAAAAACCGTACCGGCTCAGGAAGTCCGATGGACACGGTGGTTTGGAGAATTTCAAGGTTTTTCATGGTTTTCCTTTCGCAGGCAAGGTCAATCGATGACTTGACCGACGGCTTCCTTCAAAGAAGGACTAAGCGAAATAAGCGAATCAAAGGCAAACGCTTTCACGGTGTGGGTCTTGTTCACGCCGCTTACCACAAAGGTTCCGTCCGTGAGCGTAACATCCGCGAAAAGCTTCACGGCGATCGGACGTCCATCGGCGTTGTAGGAAGCAACAAGCACCGTCTTTGCGTTGACAGCCTTACCGAACGAAACGAGCTGTTTACCGGTAGACGCCGCTTCGACTGCTTCTGTCTGCGGATAGACATAGGCACGGATGGTCGCTTTTCCGTTTGCATCCACGCTTGCTTCATATACCTTGCCGCCGGGGATTTTGACACCGGCTAAAGCATCGCTTGCCGTGGTGAATTCATAGCCTGCGGCCGGGGCAAGCACAGCGCAAAGAACATATTTGCCGTTTGCGGCATCGTTTACTTCCCATGTGGCACTTTCTAAGGTGCAGTTTTTCGTGTCGGATGAGAGCGTAACGGTAGAATTAGCTGTCTGTCCAAGCGTAGGAGCTGTGACATTTATGGTTGCATCATATACGCCGCGTTTGGCGGTAAAGGCGATATAATCGGTTGCACCGACGCCGCCTTTTCCTAAAACATCATAGCGAAGCGCATTGACCGTGCCCTTCCAATAGGTACCAACAAGAGCGGTCAGATCGTATTCAAGCACCTGCATATCGCCAAGAGTGGCAACCACTGTGCCGCTTGGAAGCGGAATGCGCTGCTGCTGCGAGAAGCCGCTTCCGTTGAGAATGCTGAAGAACATACCGTCGCCACTTCCGCTGTCATAGCGGCACTTGATGCGCATATACGGATGGTCATCTGCCGAGAAGGAGATTCCGGACAGAGTGAAGAACATATCCTTCGGGTCAGCAGTGTAATGCATCGCACTGTCCTTCACATCATAGGTTTTCACAGCATCATTGGGCACCCAACCGCAAAGCGTAGCATCGAAATCGAAGAAGGGCTTGTCGGTATATACGGCATACAGCGTGGTGTCTACGGTCGGTGTGATAGTCGCAATGGGCTTGGTAGCATTTTTATCGGTAGACCAGCCAACAAAGAAGAAACCGGTCTTTTGGGGTGTGTTTCCGAACTTATCCGGGACTGCAGGCGTTCCGGAGATCACCTTGGTATCGACCGGAACCTTGCCGGTGCCACCGTTGGCATCGTAGTGAAGCGTAACAGCCGTAAAGGGCTTTTCGGTACGGGCATAGCTGTAGTTTCCGTTTGCATCGCTGACACGAAGCACGACGTATTTTCCGGCCATGGAGTTATCTGCTTCGATGGTATATTCCTTTTCGGTGGAATAGACCTTGCCGTCGATGAGCCATTCATAGTGCATTCCGGTCGTATTGGTGCCGCCTGCAAAGGTCGGACGGAGGGTCACGCCATCGGCAGGAACAGTCGAACCCAGTGTCGGAGTCGGAACGGTGGAGCCGGTGCCGGGAAGCTTGACCTCAAACAGACCGTGTCCGAAATATTCGCTGGTTTCGGCAAATTTGCGCGCCCTGATGACAAGACGGTCGGCGTATACATCCACGACCTGACCGGCCGAGAAATTGACCTCATATACCCCTAACTTGCTGGAGCCTTCCTCCAACCAGATGGAACAGCCATCGTTGAAGTGGTTGAACAAGCCGCCTCCAATGGCAGAGGGCTGGACATACTGGCGGTCAAGCGACAGATTGGAATGCGTATGCGCTGTAATGACGGTGGTGCCGGGATAGTCGTTTAAGATGCTGACAATATCAGCCGTATTGGAGATACCGCCTCCGCTGGCCGGAACATAGCCGGCAAGCGGAACGTGGGAAACGACAAAGGCAGGATAGCCGGTGCTTTCAGCGGCGGCTAACTCTTCCTTCAAGAAGGTGAGCTGTTCCTTAGAAACAACATAGGAAGCTAACTCATTCTGCGAAGTGGTGCTGGGTGTGGATAAGAAGATGAATTTACGTCCTTTGATGATGGCAGAATACCACAAGGCATCTCCATCGCGGCGAATGGTATAGCCCATTTTTCTGTTGACGGCGATCTGCGAAGCCATGGTATTTAAGAGGGAGGTGCGGTCATATTCGACCGAAACGCGGTCGCTCACATGGAATTCGTGGTTACCGTTGGTGATAAAGGCGGCACGACCGGCATCGTTGAAGTTGTTCTTCAAGAACGTATCGACACGCTGGAATTCGGTCGCATTACTGTTGTTGACAAGGTCGCCGGCGATGACGGTGAAGGCAGGGGCATTTGCCACGATATCGTTCATCATCCGCGTACGGTTGACCGTGATCTCCGGCCAATAGTCTGCCATGTGGATATCACTGACAGCATAGAAGGTAAAGAGCGGCTCGGTCGAAGCATCAAAGCGATGCTTTTCGGGAATATCATACCAGTAAACGATATCCTCCTTGCCCTCCGCCGTGAAATGGATGGACAGACGGGTAGCACCCGGCGCGAACAGACGGTTTTTGGTAGTGGTATAGGTAGCCGCACCCTCCGTCATGGTCATGGTGGCAAAGGGGGTGTAGCCGCTCATCACACCGTTGGCATTGGCAAAATAGAGCGAAACACCGGTATAATCGGCTGCTTCCTCCGGGGCAATGACAGTGATCACACCATCGGCAAGCCCTTTGGCTTCTGTCGAATATCTGTAGGAGATCACGTTCTGCTCATTGACCTCGGTCCAGATGGCATATAGATCGATATCATTCCCGGCGACTGTCACGCTGTCAACGGCGTTTGTGCCGCCCTCGGTGAGCGACCAGCCGTCAAAGATAAAGCCGCGCCGCACGGGGACAGTATCCGAAACGGCAACCGTTCCGGTAAGCAGAAATTCATCCGCCGGTGCGCCGGTCCCACCACCGGTATGATAACGCACGCAGGCATAGGGAATAAGCGAAATGTCATCGTAATACACCGTGCCGCCGACTTCGCCGATCGGATTGACATACAGACTGAGGAAGCCGTCTTTATCATCGGCTTTATGCGCAATGGTGCTCGGAATGGTAAAATCGGCATTTATCGATACCCATTGATTGGTCGCCGTGGTTTTTCCGCTCAGCGGATGGTCAAAGCCTGCCGCGCTCGCAGAAGCATAATAGAGCGGATTGTGGTTTGCGGCGGCTTCTCCCGGGGCTTTCACGCGATAGGAAATATTATACTTTCGCCCGGCCTCCCAGCCAACATAAAACTGCAAGGAAGCAAAGCCGGAGCCGCGCGTGTATTCCAACACACGGTTACCGTCCGATTCGGTCACGATGCGTGTGCCGCCGTTGGAGGGACGCAGATAGACGGTATCGCCGTCAAACGTGCCGTTTTTCATGGCATTTTCGCCGGGCTTGGCTTTGACCATGGGCACCCAGAGGGCATACAGATCATGCTCACCGGTCGGAACAGGGAGCGGGTTCCAGCCGTAGAAGTAGCCGCTCTCCTTGTCCTGCCAGTTGTAGAGCGCATTCGTTCCGCTTATCTCCGAGGACGGGAGATACCCGCCGGTCATCGGCGAACGACCGGAGACAACGGTGTCGTGCAGATTCAGAGTGAAGGCTGCGGCAGCACCAACGGCAAGGGTCGCCGACAGCACAGCGGCAAATGCCGCTTGCAGCAGGGTTTTCTTTTTCATACATGATTCCTCCTGGATATAAA
>CAZAWG010000055.1:0-7735 GCA_964488785.1 uncultured Oscillospiraceae bacterium
CCAGTATTTTGAGATCGATATCTATCCGTTCTGGAATGACAAAGCCATCGTTGAGATCGAGCTGCTACGGGAGGATCAGCCGATCATCTTTCCGGAAAAGCTGCACGTGCTCCGAGAGGTCACAGACGATGCGGCATTCAAAAATGCGGCATTGGCAACCTTGTAAAGCGAACCAGGCAAAGAAGCTGTAGGAAAAGTCTTACGACCTTTGCTACAGCATTTCCATGACTACAGCTAAACCATTTCAAGAAAACCCGAAGCGTCCGGATTGTTTTTCGAAAAAGAAAACAATGTCCCTGTCGCTATTTTAGGTCTTGCAAAATCTGCGAATCTATAGTATAATGATTTCATAACACTATCTAAGGAGGTCATGCCATTGCTTTTTCGCACCAAAACCATTCTCATGCCCAAGCTCAGAGAATCCTTACGTTCGGTATTGCCCATCACCGCCATTGTGTTTCTCCTGTGCTTTACCGTCATTCCTGTCCCCAACGATCTGCTCATGGCATTTTTAGTAGGTGCCGTCATGCTGATCCTCGGTATGGGACTTTTTACCTTAGGCACAGACCTGTCCATGACGCCGGTCGGCGAACACATCGGTTCTGCCGTTACAAAATCGCGGAACCTGCCGCTCATCGTTATTGTCAGCTTTTTAGTGGGCGCACTTGTGACCATTTCAGAGCCCGATCTGCAAGTCCTTGCCGAGCAGGTGCCAAACATCGATAACAACATCATCGTCTTTTCGGTCGCGGCGGGTGTTGGACTGTTTTTGGTCGTTGCAATGCTACGCATTCTATTCGGACTGCGCCTGTCGTATATGCTCATCGCATTTTATGCCGTTGTATTTGCACTTGCCGCCTTTGTTCCAAAGGAATTCCTGTCGGTCGCCTTTGATGCCGGCGGCGTGACGACCGGTCCTATGACCGTTCCGTTTATCATGGCATTAGGCGTTGGTGTATCCGGCATTCGTGCTGATAAAAACGCTGAAAACGACAGCTTCGGTCTGGTCGCGCTCTGCTCGGTCGGCCCGATTTTGGCAGTCTTGATCTTGGGAATGCTCTTCCATCCCGGCGAGAGCGTCTACACGCCGGTGGATATCCCGGATGTCGCCAACTCCAAGGAGCTGTGGCATTTATTCACCGAAGCCATTCCGGAATACATATCCGAGGTGACTCTTGCCCTATTCCCCATCATGGTGTTCTTCCTGATCTTTCAGCTTCTTCGTCTGCATTTGAAAAAGGACAGCCTGATCCGTATTTTCGTTGGTTTTTTGTACACCTATGTCGGTTTAGTTCTCTTTTTGACCGGGGTGAATGTCGGCTTTATGCCGGTCGGCAACTACATCGGACGACAGTTGGGAGCGTTGTCCTTCCGGTGGATCCTTGTGCCCATCGGCATGGTCATCGGCTACTTCATCGTGACCGCCGAGCCGGCCGTACACGTGCTCAATAAGCAGGTATACGAAATGACCTCCGGTGCCATTCCCAAAAAGGCACTTACCACCAGTCTTTCCATTGGTGTGGCCGTTTCCGTGGGACTGTCGATGCTACGTATTGTGGCAGGCATTCCGATCTTGTACCTGCTCGTACCCGGCTATCTCATTGCCATTGCACTCTCATTCTTTGTGCCGCCGATCTTTACCGCCATCGCCTTTGACTCCGGCGGCGTTGCCTCCGGTCCCATGACAGCTACCTTCCTGTTACCGTTAGCCATGGGAGCCTGCACCGCCTGCGGTCGGGATGTTGTGACCTATGCCTTTGGTGTGGTCGCGATGGTCGCTATGACACCGCTCATCACCATCCAGATACTGGGCTTGATCTTCAAATTCAAGGAACGCGCAAACGCAGGAAAGCGTGAAGAATTAGTCAAGGAACAATTGTCCGACAGCGAGATCATCGAATGATCCCATCGGCTCTTATCAACCAAACGATTGAACACGATTGAAAGGAACGGATTTGATCTATGAGTAAATTCAGCCTGCTTGTCAATATTTTAGGGCGCGAATTTGAAGAGACCTATCAGGCCTATTACCGTAAAAACGGTATACACACGGTGTTTTCCACCCTTTGCTCCGGCACAGCCTCTAAAAGCATATTGGATTATCTGGGGCTTGAGCGCAACGAAAAGGTGATGCTCACGGCCGCCGTGCATTCGGAGCGAATCCCTGCGCTTTTCCAGGGGCTTGTCAGCCAGCTCGGCATCAATCTGCCGGGCACCGGTATTGCGCTGTCCGTGCCGATCACAAGCTTTGCCGGAAGTGCCAGTTTAAAATATCTGTCCGAGGGACAAAGCCCCGACATTGAAATAAATGAGGTGAACGAAATGAAGGAATATACATACGCACTCATCACGGTCATAGCCGAAAAAAGCTGTTCCGACATGGTCATGGATGCGGCAAGAGAAGCCGGTGCCGGCGGCGGAACGGTCGTCCACGCCAAGGGCACTGCCAACGGCTTTACTGCGAAATTTTTCGGCGTATCGATCGCCGCTGAAAAGGAGATCCTCTACATTGTAGCACGTCACGAGGACAAGGATGCCATCATGCGCGCTATCGCGGAAAAGGCCGGTCCTACGACCGATGCCCGCGCGGCCGTATTCTCTCTGCCGGTAGAGGATGTGGTCGGCTTACGCAGTGTGATGGAAGAAGAGCAGGCATAAGGGACGCTGCAATTTTCGCGCGATTTTTATGCATAAAACAAAAGAGCAATGCACGCGTATAGACATCGCAAAGGCTTTTGATATGAGCGCACAAAACACACTTTCGTATGTTGCAAATGTCATTCAACCTTGAGAATAGATTCCGGGGCTGTGGTCAGCAAAACACCACAGCCCCCTTTCTATATCTTTTTTTGATAGCTCAATGCACTTTTTACATAAATTTCATAATTTTTGTCGAATAATCGCCGTTTTTCTTTGCAAAAGGGGTTTATTTTTTTGGGGGGATATGCTATAATATAATTGTTTATCCAAACACTTTTTCTTTCAAGGAGGAAATACAGCAAATGGCAAACACAATTTCTACCCTGCCCTTCGCCGGTACGGCTGAACAGGCCGCTCGTCTTGACGAGGTCATTGCCGCTCACAAGGGACAATCCGGCGCCCTGATCCCCGTGCTTCAGAAGGCTCAGGAGATCTACGGCTATCTCCCCATCGAGGTCGAACAGACCATCGCCGATGGACTCGGCATTTCCGTGGAAAAGGTCTACGAGGTCGTGACCTTCTACGCCCAGTTCGCACTCAACCCCAAGGGTCGCTACAACATTTCCGTATGTCTTGGAACAGCCTGTTATGTTAAGGGCTCGGGCGACCTGTATAACAAGATCTCCGAATTACTCGGCATCGGTGAGGGCGAATGCACCTCCGATGGTAAATTCTCGCTCGAATCCTGCCGCTGCGTTGGTGCGTGCGGTCTTGCTCCGGTGCTTTTGGTCAATGAGGACGTGTATGGACGTCTTGTGACCGATGATGTAGCCGGCATTCTCGAAAAATATAACGCATAAAGCTTCTCTCTTAACTTCGGAGGTTTACTTATGAAAATTTCGGAGATCCAGACTATTTTGGAAGCGAAAACCTTATGCTGTGAACAGCTTTCTGATTCAGAGGTCTGTTCGGCCTGCGGAAGCGATATGATGAGTGATGTTCTTGCCTTTGTCAAAAATCAGGCAGTGCTTCTCACCGGTCTTGTCAATCCTCAGGTCATCCGCACAGCGGAAATGATGGATATGCACTGTGTGGTGTTCGTGCGCGGCAAAGAGCCTTCCCCGGAAATGCTTGCGCTTGCCGAGGATTGTGAAATTGTTGTCATGACCACCGGACTTCGTATGTTCGAAGCCTGTGGCAGACTCTACACGCGCGGGCTATCCAACGAGGAAGCATTATGAGTGAACCGCTTGTTTTCCGCTATAATGTGGACGGTGAGAACTTCACTTCGGCAGGAGAAGCCTCAGTGCAGGTCAAGAAAAATCTGCGCAGTCTGGGTATCGCTCCGGATGCCATCCGGCGCATTTCCATCGCCATGTATGAGGGTGAGATCAACATGGTCATCCATGCCGGCGGTGGTGTGGCAGAGGTGTTCGTGGAGCCGGAATGCGTAAGCATCGTTCTGACCGATGAGGGTCCCGGCATTGCCGATGTGGAGCAGGCCATGCAGGAGGGCTTTTCAACTGCACCCGATAACATACGGGCTTTAGGCTTTGGTGCCGGCATGGGGCTTCCCAACATGAAGCGCTACACCGATGAAATGAACATTGAGACTGAACTTGGAAAAGGCACTAAGATCACGATGAAGGTTAGAATATGAGGTGAGGCTATGCCCGATTACAAACACTCCGTGTCGTTAGACGTCGAAAAGTGTACGGGCTGTACCATCTGCTTGAAGCGATGTCCAACCGAAGCCATACGCATACGCGACGGTCATGCAAAGATCGATGCGCGGCGCTGTATCGACTGCGGTGAATGCATTCGCCGCTGTCATCACAAGGCAAAAAAAGCCGTCTACGACCGTTTTTCCGAACTTCCGAAGAATAAGTTCTTAGTTGCACTCCCCCCGCCCACCCTGTATGGGCAATTTGAAAACTTAGACGATATCGATTACATACTTCAAGGGCTATTGGACCTTGGCTTTGACCACGTTTACGAGGTCGGTCGCGCCGCAGAGTTGGTGACGGAATACACCCGTCGGTATCTGCGCACACCCGGCATTCCTCGTCCGGTCATCGACAGTGCCTGTCCGGTGGTCACACGCCTTATCTCCCTTCGCTTTCCGTATTTATGCGATAACGTCATGCCCATCCTTCCGCCGGTATTGCTTGCAGCGCGAGAGGCGAAAAAGGAAGCTATGACACTGCATCCGGAATTAAAAGAGGATGATATCCGCACGGTATTCATCTCCCCCTGCCCTGCTAAGGTCAGCTATGTCAAAAACGATTTCGATGGCGCCAAGGCGGACATCGATTATGTAGTATCACTGAGCGACGTATATTTCAAGCTTTTAGAAGTCATGAAAAAGCAGAACATCGAGGTCCCCGTTTCACGCGTGGGCATGGTCGGTGTGAGCTGGGCTTCCAGCGGCGGCGAAGGCTCAGCGTTGCTCAACGACAAGTATCTGGCAGCCGATGGCATTGAAAATGTGATCGATGTATTAGACAAGATCGAAAACGGAGACTTTCCGTGTCTCGAATTCATTGAATTAAACGCCTGTCCCGGCGGCTGCGTGGGCGGCGTGATGACGGTGGAAAACCCGTATATCGCGCGTGTCAAGCTGCAAAACCTGCGCCGCTATCTGCCGGTAACGCAGAATCGTCCTCCCAAGGAACAGGCAGGACTTCCGGAGGATTCGTTAGTCACAGAAAAGCTGACCTATAAGCCGGTCACCTTAGACGATGACCGCGCACGTGCCATGAAGCTCATGGCACAGATCGAAGCCATTCGCAAAACTCTGCCGGGGCTTGATTGCGGCTCCTGCGGCTCCCCCACCTGCCGCGCCTTTGCGCAGGATGTGGTGTCAGGCGAAGCCGAGTATGAAAGCTGCATCGTCAAAATGCGGCAAATCGTGGAGGCTTTGAATTTTAAGGAACGAGGTGCCGACCATGACCGTTAAGGAGCTTGCCGACTATTTAGGCGCAGAAGCGCTTTCGCTCCCTTTGCCGGAACGAACGTTTTCCGGTGCATATTGTGCCGATCTGTTAAGCTGGGTCATGGGACACGCCGAAGAGGGTCAGGTGTGGGTGACCATCATGACCAACCAAAATGTGCTTGCCGTGGCGTCTCTTTTGGATATCGCCTGCGTTGTTCTCAGCGAAAGCGCTGAGGTCGATGAGGAATTCTTAAAGACCGCACTTGACAAAAGCATCAATGTGCTGCGCAGTGACAAAACGAGCTACGCCCTTTGCGCGCTTCTTTCGCGCCTTGCGGAATGTGCCGTATGAAGGCGTTCTACGACCTGCATCTGCACTCCTGCTTATCCCCCTGTGGGGATGCCGACATGACCCCCGGAAACATCGCCGGTATGGCGGCCTTGAAGGGCTTACATATCGTGGCTCTGACCGACCACAATTCCTGCCGCAACTGTCCGGCATTTCTCGCCGCCTGTGAAAAAAACGGGCTTGTGGGGATCGCCGGAATGGAATTAACTACGGCAGAGGAAATCCATGTGGTCTGTCTGTTTGAGCAGCTTGCTGATGCCATGCGCTTTTCGGATGAGGTGGACACCCACCGCTTCAAGATCAAAAACAAGCCGGATATTTTCGGTGAGCAGCTGATCTTGGACGAAAACGATGAGGTCGTCGGCGAAGAAAAGCATCTGCTCATCAACGCCACCGATCTTGCGCTCGAAGCTGCGACCGCACTCGTGCGACAGCACGGCGGCTTTGCCCTCCCGGCACACATCGACAAGCAGTCCAACGGTATCATCGGTATTTTGGGTGCTTTCCCGGAAACGCCGACCTATACGTTTGTTGAGCTTGCCGACCTTTCCAAAAAGGAAAAGCTTCTTGCAGAGCAGCCCGCACTTGCGGATGCTTCGTTTCTGTGTGATTCTGATGCTCACTATCTGTGGGACATCCACGAAGCCGAATATGCGCTTACACTTTCGCCAGACGGCACAGATGCCGAAGCGATTCGCCATGCGCTGTTTGTGCTTTTGCAGGGAAAGGAGAAAAACGCATGAAAGAGCTGTCTCTCAACATTTTGGACATTGCACAGAATTCCATCAAAGCCGGTGCAACGCTTATCGAGATCCATCTGACCGAAACCGAAGAAATGCTCGTTCTGATGATCAAGGACGATGGCTGTGGAATGTCAAAGGAGCTTCTCGCCAATGTCACCGATCCCTTCTGCACCACGCGCAAGACTCGCAAGGTCGGTCTTGGCATACCGCTTTTGCGGCTGGCCGCCGAGCAGACCGGTGGAAAACTCGCGATCACCTCGGTTTCCGAACAGGATGACCCCGTTCAGCACGGGACCACTACGACCGCTACATTTTTCAAAAATCATTTGGACTTTACCCCCTTAGGCGATATCGTTTCGACCCTCCTCACGCTGTTTCAAAGCATCGGCGACTATGATATCGTGTTTTTACACACGGTTTCGGACGGTGCATACGTAAAGGTCGATTCAAGGGAGCTTCGCGCGACCTTAGACGGCGTTCCGCTTAATACGCCGGATGTACTCGTTTGGATACGGGATTATCTGAATGAACAGTATATTGAGTTAAAAAAATCAAATTTATCTAAATAAAGGAAGGAAATGCTATTATGAAATCATTAGCAGAACTTGCTGAAATCCGCAACCGTATGAAGGATAAGGTTTCCCTTCGTGAGGGCACGGGCGAGCTACGCATCGTGGTCGGTATGGCTACCTGCGGTATTGCTGCCGGTGCAAGACCTGTGCTGAATGCCCTTGTTGAGGCTGTCAGCGAAAACGGACTTTCCGACAAGGCCACCGTTACCCAGACCGGCTGCATTGGTATTTGCCAGTATGAGCCGATCGTTGAGGTCTTTGAAAGCGGTAAGGACAAGGTCACCTATGTGAACATGACCCCCGAAAAGGCCAAGAAGATCGTGGAAGATCATATCAAGAACGGCAAGCCGGTCGTTGAATACACGTTAAAAGAAAACGCATAACAAACGGAGGAAAATATAATGATACGTTCACATGTTCTGATTTGCGCCGGTACCGGCTGCACCTCTTCCGGCAGTGCTGCCGTTAAGGACAAGCTCGTAGAAGAGCTTGAAAA
>CAZAWG010000056.1:0-7732 GCA_964488785.1 uncultured Oscillospiraceae bacterium
TCTCCCACAAGACTGGGGATAACGGTCAACAAAAAGCTTGGCGGCGCAGTTAAACGTTCACGCGTCAAGCGTGTTATCCGTGCGGCGTATCGTGAGCTTATGCCGGAATTAAAAAATGGGTATCTTATCATCGTGGCGGCGCGTGGGGCGGTGTTTGACAAAAATGTCAAGAGCCCACGTGTGGCTGAGCGTATGCGCGTAAGCTTTGAAAATTTAGGACTTTTCGTCGGAACGGAAGCAAAGGTTAAGCCGCAAGGCACAAAAACGCGAGGCTCCGGACCACGCACTTCCAAGGCTCCAAAACGATGAAATATATCTGCATTTTTTTGATACGGCTCTATCAGAAGTGGCTTTCGCCCTTGAAGGGACGTTCGAGCTGTCGGTTTACGCCGACCTGCTCTCAGTATGCGATAGAAGCGTATCGGGTACACGGTTTTTTTGTTGGCTCAGCCTTAAGTGTGTGGCGCGTGCTGCGGTGTAACCCTTTCGGAAAGGGCGGCTATGACCCTGTTCCGCCGAAACGTAAAAAGAAATTATTTTAAGAGGAACGTCTATGTATATACCTGTTATCACTCCGCTATTCGGAACGGTTATTGGCTGGATGTATGAACACCTGTGCTTTGAGAACTATATGCTCACACTGGTGCTGTTCGCCATTTTTATCAAGCTGATCCTTCTTCCGTTTGGTATTCAACAGCAGAAAAACTCGTTAAAGCAGGCTCGGCTTCGTCCGATGGAAATGGCCATCCGCAAGAAGTATGCCGGGCGCAACGACCGCACGACCCAGGAAAAGCTCAATCAGGAGCTTATGCAGCTGTATCAGGAAGAGAATTTCAATCCGGCCTCCGGCTGTCTGCCGCTTCTTATTCAGATGCCGGTCTTGTTCGGTCTGTACAGCGTCATCGTCAATCCGCTTCGCTATATCTCCGGGCTTGCAAAGCCGGTGGTAGATGTGCTGACCAAGGTGTTTGGCACCGGCTCCAACTATGATATCAATGTCATCAAGGCCATCACCGATATGGGCTCTTCGGTTCGTCCGTCTGTGCTTGCAAGCATAGAAAGCGAGCTTGCCTCTGCCGGTATCACCGATGTCACCTCGCGTGAGATCATCGAAACGGTCACCGGCTTGAAATCGCATTTCAGCGTAGCAGGTATCGATCTTACGGTCAATCCGACCTTTGCGTTCAATCTGTATTTGCTCATCCCGATCTTAACCTTTGTGTTCGCTTTCTTCAGCACCAAGGTCATCCGCAAGTTCTCCTATCAGCCGGCCGGCAATGAGCAGACACAGTCCTCGATGGCTATGATGGACTGGACCATGCCGCTTTTCTCGGTGTGGATCTCGTTCTCGGTGCCGTCGGCTATCGCTATCTACTGGATCCTTCAGAATATCCTTTCGGCGGCGCAGCAGATCTTCCTGCATAAGATGTTCCCCATTCCGCAGGTGACCGACGAGCAGATCAAGGAAGCGGAGCTTAAGCTCAAGGGCAAGGCTTCCGGCAAAAAGAAGGATAAGGTGCTTGCAGAGCCGGATGCAAACTCCCCAATCTATGAGGAGGTTCCCGATGAGCTTCCGCCGGAGAAGGAGCTTCCTTGCGTGTCTAAAGCACCGTCTGGACTCACAAATAAGATGAAAAAGCATTTGCAGGCAACCCGTAAGCCGCCTAAGGCAAGACGGAAAATCTAATTACGTTTATTGGACAGGCGAAAGAATAAAATGTGTTTTGTGTGTGCCTGTCGGTAATAGAAAGGAGCGTTAAGCTAATGGAAGTTATTGTAAAAGCCAAAACCGTGGAGGAAGCGGTTGCTCTTGGCGCCGAGCAGCTCGGAAAGGCTGTGGAGGATGTGAGCTACACCGTTCTCGAAGAAGCCAAAAAGGGCTTTCTTGGAATGTTTGCTTCCGAAGCAGAGGTAAAGGTGTACTGCGAGGACGAGAAAGTCCTGTCGGCAGAGCAGCAGAAGAAACCGGAGGATGCTCCGGAGGAAGAAGCTTGTGAGGAGCCGGAGACGGTCACAACAGCGAACGGTGACACCTTGCCTCCTGTGCAGGATAAGGTGGTCGAATTCTTAGACACCATCATTTCCGATATGGGCGTGGAGGCAAGCGCTCATGTGGTGGGCATCGATGAGAGACTGTCCGAAAACAGCAAGACCTATGAAAAGGACATCCGCATTGAGATCACCGGTAAAGGGTTAGGTATGCTCATCGGCCGCCATGGCGATGTTCTGGATTCGTTGCAGTATCTGTGCAATATCGTGGTCGGCCGCTATCCCAAGCGTGCGGACAAGCACGAATATGTGCGCATTGTATTGGACATTGAAAACTACCGCGCTAAGCGCGAGGAGACGTTAAAGGCTCTTGCCAATCGTATGGCTTCCAAGGTGCTTTCCACTGGTCGCAACTTTACGCTCGAGCCCATGAGCTCGTATGAGCGCCGTGTGATCCATTCGGAATTACAGAAGGTTGCCGGTGTACACACCTTCTCGGTTGGCGCGGAGAATAACCGCCGCGTGGTCATTGCCTATGGCGATGATGTGGACAGCATGGATAACTAATTTCGTCGATTCAATTTTTATATAAGGGATGATCAACATGGATATCAGAATCGAAAAAACGACCGCTCCGAAAGAGAAACCGAAGAAGGGTGAAGCACTCGGCTTTGGCGATATCTTTACGGACCATATGTTCCTTATGGATTATACCGCCGGCAAGGGCTGGCACGATGCCCGCATCGTACCGTATGCTCCGCTGTCGTTAGACCCGGCTGCTATGGTCTTTCATTATGCACAGGAAATGTTTGAGGGCATGAAGGCGTATATCGCGGAGGATGGCTCTATTCGCCTGTTCCGTCCGGATATGAACATCAAGCGCATGAACAATACCAATAAGCGTCTTTGCATTCCGGAGGTAAACCCGGAGGATGTGCTTCAGGCTTTGAGCGCACTCGTCAACTTTGAAAAGGACTGGATCCCGACCGAACCGGGTACCTCGCTGTACATCCGTCCGTTCATTATTGCGACCGATGCTCATCTGGGTGTCAGACCCTCGAACAGCTATCTGTTCTGCATCATTCTGTCTCCTGTTGGTTCCTACTATAAGGAAGGTATCAACCCGGTCAAGATCTTTGTGGAGGATGAATATGTCCGCGCCGTCAAGGGCGGTCTTGGCTTTGCAAAGGCGGGCGGTAACTATGCCGCTTCCTTGAAGGCACAGGAAAAAGCGCATGAAATGGGCTATTCGCAGGTTCTGTGGTTGGATGGCTATACGCGCAAATACATCGATGAAGTGGGAACCATGAATGTGTTCTTCGTGTTGGACGATGAGGTCATCACGCCAAGCCTTGAGGGAAGCATCCTGCCGGGTGTGACCAGAGATACCGCCATTGCACTGCTCAAGCATTGGGGCTATAAGGTCACAGAGCGTAAGCTGTCCATCGATGAAGTGACGGCTGCGTTCGATGCCGGAAAGCTGACCGAGGCGTTCGGAACCGGTACCGCCGCTGTTATTTCGCCCATCGGTGAATTGAACTACGAAGGCAAGATCATGCCCATCAACGAAGGCAAGATCGGCGCGATCGCCAAGAAGATCTTCGACGAAGTGACCGGTATTCAGTATGGCCGCGTGGAGGATCCGTTCGGCTGGAGCGTTAAGATCGGCTAAAGCACAAGGAAAAGAATGCTTCGAAAATATGCAAACAGCCCGTGGCGGCGTATAAAGGACCGTAGGCTGCACAAGATAAAAGAAACATCCAAAGGAGAAACGATCATGGAAATTACCAAAGAGACCATTATTGGTGATATTTTAGACAATGCGCCCGAATGCGCACCGCTTTTCTTGGAGATCGGTATGCATTGCCTTGGCTGTCCTTCGGCCAGAGGCGAGAGCGTGGAGATGGCGTGTGAGGTTCATGGCGTGGATGCCGATGAGTTGGTCGAAAAGCTCAATGCGGCTATCGCAAATAAATAATGAGTCGTGAACTGACCGCTCCCAGTGAGCGTTTGATTGCGGCGGCGCGTGTTGCCGCCGCAATTTTTTTTGAAGGTGAGGAGCTTGGCAGGCTTCGTGCGATCGATGTAGGCTGTGACCACGCTAAGCTTGCCATATATCTGGTGCAAAGTGGCATTTGCTCCCATGTGCTTGCAACCGATATCGGAGACGGACCCATCGAAAAGGCAAGAGAAGCCGTTTCGCGGCGAAAATACCGTACCGAGCCGTTAGACCGGTACATAAGTGTTCGTCAAAACGATGGCTTGAAGGGGCTCGAAAACGAACCGGCAGAACGCATTTTTATTTTGGGCATGGGTGGTGAGCTGATCTCCACCATATTGGAGAATGCACCCTTTTTGCAGGATGTATCACACAAGACCCTGTTTGTTTTGCAGGCTATGACCGACGAAGCGAAGCTTCGCCGGTATCTGTGCGAAAACGGCTTTGCCATTCTGCGTGAAGAGCTGGTGCGCGATAAGGGACGCATTTATGCAGTGCTTGCGTGTACCTATGACGGCGTGCGGCGTGAGATGAGCGAAGGGGCACTTACACTTGGCTCCTATCATGCGCTCCATCCGCATCCCGAGTTGTTTTTGCCGTATATCGACCGAAAAATACGAATCGTTTCCAAAACGCTTGACCAACGCCGTGCGGCCGGTCTTACCGTTCAAACGGAGGAAGCACTTCTTTTTGAATTGCAGACCTTTCGCCGGGAAGGGGAAGAACGTTTGGAACGAAAGGAGCTTTCATGAATACGATGTTGACTGTACGCGATGTAGATAAGGCGCTGTCTGCCATTGCCCCACGCACGCTTTCCGAAAGCTGGGATAACGATGGTGTCATGCTTTGCCGCGATGGAGAAAAATGCGTGCAAAGGGTGCTTGTGATGTTAGAGGTCAACCGGGCGGGGGCAGAATATGCCGCAAAAGAGGGGTATGACCTGATCGTTACCCATCATCCGCTGATCTTCCGTCCGTTTTCGTCCCTTTCCGGGGATAGCTATGCTTTGTTTGACACGCTGATGCGTGCGGATATTCCGGTGCTATCCTATCATACGCGCTTAGATGCGGCCGAGGGCGGTGTCAACGACACGGCGGCAGTACTTTTGGGCTTGACCGAGATCCTGCCCTTTGGCGGCGAAAACGGAAACGCCGGACGCATCGGCGCTTTGCCGGAGCCGATGACACCATTCGATTTTGCAGCACATTTGAAAAGGGTGCTTGGCTGTGGAACGGTTCGTGCAGCCCTGTTTGCGGACACACAGCGGAAAATTCGAAAGGTCGCCTATGTGGGCGGCGCCGGAAAGAGCTTCTGGCACGAAGCGTATGCCGCCGGTGCGGATGCGTTTGTTACCGGGGAAGCGGCGCACAACACGTTTATTGATTGCGCACAGACCGGAATGTGTTTATTTGACTGCGGTCACTATTATACCGAAAATCCGGTGTGTGTCCGGATACAAGCGCTGTTGAAAAGCGCCTTCGGGCAGGAGCTTTCGGTGGATGTATACGATGTGAAAAGCCCGTATACCGATTTATAAATTGCAAAAGAGTTAGGAGAGTCTATATGCCCTTTGATGCCGGTGTTATGAGCGCGGTCGTGCGAAGTCTGGAGACAGAAGCAGTCGGTGCGCGTATTGAAAAGGTCTGTCAGCCCGACCGGGATGAGATCGTTTTGCATCTGCGTTCCAAAAACGGCTCACGCAAGCTGCTGCTATCGGCGACTGCCGGCAGCTCGCGTGTCGGCTTTACGGCGGCGGATAAGGAAAATCCGGCCGTGCCGCCCATGTTCTGTATGCTTCTTCGCAAGCATTTGACGGGTGGCTTTTTGACGGGTGTGCGCCAGCTGGGGTTTGACCGTGCGATGGAGATCGCACTCGTTTCTTCGGATGAATTGGGCTTTCAATCCGAAAAGTATTTGGTCTGCGAGATCATGGGCACCTACAGCAACGTCATCCTTTTAGACAGCGAACGCCGTATTACGGCCGTCATGCGTCCGGTGAGCCTGGGAACCGAAAACAAGCGGCAGGTATTAGTGGGCTTTCGTTATGAAAATCCGGATGCTCAGGTCGGCAAGGTCAATGCGCTTGATGTGACCGAGAAGAGCTTCCGAGAGCGTTTGCAGTCGGATGTTGCTTCCGGCGTGACCACGGCGGGGGACAAATATCTCATTGCCCGGTATGCAGGGCTTTCGCCACTAACGGCACGGGAGATCGTGTACCGTGCCTCCAAAGCGACCGGAACGCCGATCGACCGCTGTGACCCGGATGCGCTGTGGTTTTACTATAATGCGCTGTATGGCGCGGTGCGCGAGGGGCGTTATTCGCCGTGCTTGGTGAGCGATAAGAACGGCAAGCCGGTGGAGCTGTCCTTCTGTGAGATACGGCAATATGGAGCCGGTGCGGTCGTAAAGCCGTATGACAGTATTCATGAATTGTTAGACGTGTACTATTCCGAACGCGACCGTGGGGAAAGCATCAAGCGGCGTGGACAGGATATCCTACGTCTGTTGACCAACGCATCGAGCCGAATCGCCAAAAAGACCGAATTACAGCTTGCGTCCTTAGAGGAGGGCAAGCAGGCGGAGGCTTGGAAAAAGTTTGGCGACCTGATTACCGCCAACATCTATGCGCTCAAAAAAGGCATGACCAAGGTATCCTTAGTCGATTATTTCGACGAAGCCATGCCGACTGTGGAGGTCGTTTTGGACAGCCGCCAGACCCCGGCACAGAACGCGCAAAGCTATTATAAGAAATACAACAAAGCCAAATCGGCGCGTATCATGCTTGCTGCACAGCTTGAGGAATCCCGCGCTGAAGCGGCGTATATCGACACGGTATTTGAAAGCTTGACCAAGGCGGAGACGGAGAGCGATCTTGCGGAGATCCGTGCGGAGCTTTCCATGGCCGGCTACGGCAAAAAGCTCGACAATATGCGCCGGGCGCGCGGCATGGGACACGACCGGGTCAAGCTCAAAAAGAATCCCTCTCCCATGCGCTTTGTTACGAGTGACGGCTATGAGGTATATTGCGGCAAAAACAATCTGCAAAACGACTATGTGACCACGCGTCTTGCGGACAAGAACGACTATTGGTTCCATGTCAAAAATGCGGCAGGCTCTCATGTTGTCATGAAATGCGGCGCGGATGAGCCGCCGGCGACCAGCTTCACCGAATGCGCTGAAATTGCGCTGTTATACAGCGCAGAGCATGAAAAGCCGCAGGCGGCGGTGGATTATACCCGTGCGCGGTATGTGAAGAAGCCGTCCGGATCGAAGCCGGGGTTTGTGATCTATGACAAGAACTACACGGCGTATGTGACGGCGGACAGGGAAAAGGTCGAGGCGTTATGTGTGGACAAGGGTGGAAGACGAATTTAGACGAAATCGGTTGATTTTTTGATGTGTTTGTAGTATAATGATTTCAAGCGAAGCTTGAAATCAATGAATTGCCTGCGGCAAGAATGGAAGCCTGCGGCTTCATGAATAGCACTTTGTGCATTTCTCGGGCAATTCAAATTTTGGAAAATGCCGAATTCCGGCTATTTATCCGGACGGACTGCACGGCGAGCGGTCTTGTGAATAAGCCGACCGGCGTGAAATACTCAAGGACACGAAAAAAGAATTCCTTTTGCTGATAAACGCGAGGAAGAAATATGAGTTGGTCGAATTTCGCCTTCTGACCGGGACGGCAGGAAACGACTCACGGGTCGCGGCGTATCTGTTCGAGCGAAACGGAAGAGTCTATGT
>CAZAWG010000057.1:0-7678 GCA_964488785.1 uncultured Oscillospiraceae bacterium
GCCTATGACACCTCTGCCTTTACGCCGAGCTATCTGCCGCGTGACGTGCGCGAAGCTAAGATCATGTATGACAAGCATTTTGCCGAGGTCGGCGCACGCTATGCCGACGTGATCGAGGACTGGGATGTGACCAATGAGCTGCTCTGCCGTCGTTTCTTCCATTATCAGCAGCCGGCTCTCATCAATGAATATGACTATCTCGAATGGGTCTTTGAAACGGCTAAGAAATATTTCCCCTACAACGGTCGTATCATCAACGAGGCAGCGGCGACCGGCGGAGAGGCGGTCAATGTCAACCGCACGCCCTACTACATGATGATCGAACGGATGCTTCGCAACGGCGCTCCCTGTAACAAGGTCAGCTGGCAGGCACATTCGTTCTTCAGCCGTGCCGATGAACCGGGCTGTGCCGGCTATTGCTACAACCCCATGACCTACATTGAGCAGATGCGTATGTACCACGATTTCAATCTGCCTATGCAGATCTCCGAGGTCACCCTCCCGGCCTATGGTCTGGATCCGGAGGATGAGGAAATCCAGGCAGAAATTCTGACCCTGATGTATCGTCTGTGGTTCGCCGCTCCCGGTATGGAGGGTATCGTATACTGGAATCTGGTAGACGGCTATGCCGCCTGGGCACCGCAAGGCACGCTTGATGGTGAAAACTACTATTGCGGTGGTATGTACCGCTTCGATATGACCGAAAAGCCTATCCTTAAGGCCTATAAGGCACTCATCGACAGCTGGCACACCGATGCCACCGTCACCACCGACTGCGGCGGCGAGGCAGTATTCAAGGGCTTCTACGGAAATTATGAAGCTGTTGTGACCACCGAACAGGGCGAAAGCGTGCATACCTTCACGTTGGATACGCACTACGAACGTCCCTATGACATCAAGCTTGCATAAACGGAGAGAGCATCATGACACAACAGACAAAGAAAGCACTCATCACCGGCGCAGGGCGCGGCATTGGACGGGCGGCTGCCATCAAGCTTGCATCGATGGGCTTTGAGATTTTTGCTAATTTTGCCGGAAACACCGCTGCCGCTGAGGAAACCAAGGCGACTATCGAGAAAAACGGCGGTGTGTGTACCTTAGTCCAATACGATCTGCGTAAAGCGGATTGTGCCGAAAAACTGTATGAAGCTACGGGAGACGTGGATGTACTCATCCTCAATGCCTCCATCCAATACCGCAAAAAATGGAACGAGATCACGCCGGAGGAATACGACGATCAGATGAACTGCAACTTCCGCGCCAGTCTCCTTCTCATTCAGAAATATGCACCCGGCATGGTGAAAAACGGCTTCGGACGCATCATCACGGTCGGCAGTGTTCAGGAAGCCAAGCCCCATCCGGATATGCTGGTCTATTCCTCCAGCAAGGCGGCGCTCACGCTCATGGCGCGTTCGCTTGCTTTGCAGCTTGCCGGAACGGGTGTCACGGTCAACAGCGTTGCCCCGGGCGTGGTTGCGACCGACCGCAACGCCGAAGCTCTTGCCGATGAGGACTACCGCAAGGTGGTGCTGTCCAAAATCCCGCTCGGCTATTGCGCTGAGCCGGAGGATTTAGCCGGCGTGTTTGCCTTCCTTTGCTCGGAGGCAGGCGCGTATATGACCGGACAGAACCTGTTTGTAGATGGCGGTATGTCGGTAAAATAAGCAGAAAAGCTCAATGGAATAAAGCAAGACGGGTCTGTAGCTTTTGCTACAGACCCATTTGTATTGGTGATGAAAAAAAGCTTTAGTTATGGTGAACCGGCAGACGATCCCCGGTTTTATAAATATCGCCCACGATCTTTAAGACCTCTAATCCGTCCTCTAAGGTGCAGTAGGCTTCGTCCTTGCCCTCCAAGGAGGCATAGAAACGGCGCATCATCTCAGCGTGTCCACGTCCCCAGACGGCTTTTCCATGAATCATTCCGGCTTCGTTGGTAACAAATTCGTACCCATTTCCGCTGTCCTTGTATAATTCGCTGTCCCGGAGCATCAGCTTGCCCTTTTCCAGATATAGCTCCAAAAAGACCGAAGTGTCCACCGTGTTGCAGTTGGTGGCATAAAAGACCGCCGTTTTTCCGTTTTCATAGAACAAGGTTGCTTCCGCAGTATCCTCTACTTCGATGATAGACGCGTTTTTGCGGAGCGAAGCTGTTCCTTCGGTGTGCTTGATACGACCGCCGAAATAGTATAGTAAGTCCAGTGTGTGGATGGACTGATTCATGAGAACGCCGCCGCCCTCGGTCGCAAAGCGTCCGCGCCAGGGACTGTCGGTGTAATACGCGCCCGAGCGCTGCCAGGTCATAAAGGCACGTGCCCCACAGAATGCGCCAAGCTCACCCGAATCGAGGATGCGTTTGGCTTCCAGATTGGTGGGGATCACACGGTTCTGGAAGGATACGCAAACGCGGTGACCGCTCTTTTTCTGCGCTTCTAAAAGCGTTTTCCCTTCTTCGTAATTCAAGGCGGCCGGCTTTTCCAGATAGACATCTGCTCCATGCTCAAGAGAAGCACGTGCCATGGGAACGTGTAAATAATGCGGCGTGCAGATATGCACGACCTCCGGCTTTACCTCGTCCAGCATCTGGAGGTAATCGGTATAGGTGCGCACGGGATAGGGGATCTGCGCGGCAGCATCTACAAGCTTTTCCGGCTCGATATCACAGATAGCCGCGATGTGAGCAAAATCACTTTCGACCAGCGCTGTAATATGTGTGCCGCTGATGGCACCCAAACCGATCACTGCAACTTTTTTCATGTTCAACACTTCTTTCGTTTATATGGAATGTTTACGTATTCTTTATAATGACCTGCTCAATGACATCGGAAGCGTGTTCGCACAGGTCGCAGCAATTCTCTAAGCCTTCATACACGGCTTTACCGCCGAAGAGAGTCTTTGTATCGGTCGTTTCGTCAAACAGCTCGTAGATAGCGCGAGTATACAGCTCATCCGCTTCGCCCTCGATATCATTGACCTTGACAAGCTTGGTGCGAAGAAGCTCCGGCTTTTTGAAGCCTTTTAGCTCTTCGACCGCTTCAAACAATGCCTTCACACACCGATTGACCGCGCCGGACAGAGCCGCTGTCTGTGCAGGAATGGACTGCATATGATACATATAAATATCTAAGATCACTTCGTCTAACGCATCGGTGATATCATCGATGATCTGCACAAGGCGTAGGATATCCTCTTGATCGATCGGCGTAATAAATTCCGTGGAAAGACGATTCAATATATCATGGTGTACACCATCGGCGATATGCTCAATGGTATGCATTTTGTCACGATAGCTTTCAATATCCTGCGCATGGAAGTCGCTTAAGATGCTTTCCAACAGATCGGAAGCTTCCACGCAATGGGAAGCCTGCGTTTTGATCAGTTCGAAATAATCGTTGTTCTTTTTAGCCATATCCTATTTCTCCTTATGCAAACAGTACTAAAAACAGTTTTGCCATTCCATAGCCCAATAAGCCACAGCCCGGAAAGGTAAAGACCCAGGTAAGCACTAACTCCTTGACCACGCTCCAATTGACGCCGCTGACGCGCTTTGCTGCGCCCACACCCATGATAGCGGTCGTTTTGGTATGTGTGGTGCTGACCGGAATGCCGGTCAAAGAAGAAAGCAAAAGACAAAGGGTTGCGGAAAAGTCAGCGGCGAAGCCCTGATACGGCTTCAGCTTGACCATGTCCATACCCACCGATTTGATGATGCGATAGCCGCCGATGGAGGTTCCAAGCCCTATCACAGCCGAGCAAAGCACCATAAGCCAGAGCGGCACCGCAAAGCTTGTCACATCGGCATTTCCATCGGCCATTGCCGCGCCCAACAGGAAGATCGCCATAAACTTCTGACCATCCTGTGCGCCGTGCATAAACGCCATAGCTGCGCCGCCGGCTATCTGGGCTCCCGAAAAGAAGCGCTCACATTTCAGGCGGTTGCGGTCGCGGAACAGAAACACCGTAAGCTTAGAGGAGAGAAAGCCCAGCACAAAGCCTAAGAGGGTAGAAAGGAAGATCCCATAAATGACCTTGATCCACTCGGCACCGTTGATGCCCGAAAAGCTGTTCTGTATCGCTACGGCCGCGCCCGAAACGCCCGCGATCAAGGCGTGGCTCTCACTGGTCGGAATGCCGAAATACCATGCTGCCGTTGCCCATATGACAATGGCCGCCATCGCTGCGCACAGTGCAATGAGTGCAAGCTTGGGGTCACCGCCAAAATCCACCATGTTGTAAATGGTGAATGCCACGGAGGCATTGAGCGAGGTCATGACCAGAACGCCCAGAAAGTTGCACACAGCCGCCATGATGATGGCTTTGCGCACACCGATGGCTCGGGTTGAAACACAGGTCGCAATAGCATTGGGCGCATCCGTCCAGCCATTGACCAAAATCACGCCTAAGGTAAGGATGGTAGATACGGCAAGCATGGGATTGGTCAAAAGCTGTCCCATAAAATCAATAAGACTCATTGAACACCTCCTTAATTTTGGGCTGTCTGTTTTTCTTTTTTCGCAGTTCCTTAAAAAAATCGGATAGCAGTCCGGCACATTCCTGCTCTAACACACCGCCGGTCACGCGCGGCTTGTGATTGTAGCCGACCGTGTTAAAGTCAATGAGACTTCCAAAGGAGCCGGCTTTTTTATCATACGCGCCGAAATACACGTTTTCGATCCGTGCTGCAAGGATAGCCCCGGCACACATGGGGCACGGCTCCAACGTCACATACAGGTCGCACCCCACAAGCCGCCAGCCGCCTAATTTCCGACAGGCCGCATCGATGGCGGCGATCTCTGCATGGTACAGTGCGTTTTTTCCGGTTTCCCGGCGGTTTCGCCCTCCGGCGATGATCCTTCCGTTGCGCACGATGACGGCGCCTACCGGTGTTTCGCCATGCTTTGCTGCTGTGGCGGCACGTCCTAAGGCGTGCTTCATATATTTTTCCTGTTCAGTCATGTTTTATCCTTTTGTTTAATAGCCATATAGGCAGATCACGATCGTGGTGTACAAAAACAGAAGCATATACAGCAGGGTTCCCACCGAAAGAAAGGCGTGTATCGGTGTGTCTGTACGTGCTTCTCTGCTTTCAGCCTGCACGGCTTTCAAGCGTGAAAACAGATGCAGCAGACCGAAAACGGCGAGCACACAAAGGAGGATGTTCCAAAGATAATTCAGAGTATCCGAAAACGTCTGATCGGCATAAAACGGTAAGACATACACGAACAAAAAGCTGACGGCGTTGTTTAAGGCGTGCAGGATGACCGTTTGGCGAATGCTTCCCGTAACCTCACGCACAGTGGCGAAGATCAGTCCGGAGGCTAACGCATAGGCCATGGCGGAAGGCCCTCCATGCGCAAGTCCGAACAAAAGTGCGCTTGCCACCGCTGCATAGCCAAAGCCAAACGGACGAAGCGACCCAAAGATCACGCCGCGAAACACGAATTCCTCCACAAGCGGTGTGAACACGCACAGCGACAAAAAGCAGACCACCAATTCCGGTATCGTCATAAAAATGCTTTCTTCACCGGGAAAGGTATCAAACAGTGGGCCGTATATAAAGCTGCTCACGCTCTCGCAAACGATGCTGGCACCGGAGGCACACATTTGCAGTGCGGCAAACACGCAGATGAGATGACCGCATTTTCGTCCGCCGGTTAGAGGACACATTTCGTCCGGCTGCTTCTTTGCACACCGTGTATAAATATAGAATGGGAGAAAGAAGCTGATCAAGCTGGACAGCATACCGGTAAAGCTCGAATAGAGCTGCGACTGCATGAGGGAATCTACCGCTAAGCGTGCTTCCGTGATCGGTCGTGTACCCCAAGCACGCAATATCAGCATGACTGCTTTTTCAAAAAAAGCATACCAGAACGGCTCAATAAGCATAAGCAGATACGATAGTGCTGTGGTCAAAAACAAGAGGAATGCCATCAGACCGGTCTGCCGTCGAGCCACACGAATATGTGTGTCCGGCAAAGCCGATGTATATTGTTCTGTCATATCAAGTCCTCCAAACAAACGGTGAAAAAAACAAAAATCATGCAAACGCCAACAGTCCACACATGGACAGTACCGTTATAATAAGGCCGGCCACAAACACCCCACAGGCGATCGAAATAAATGCCTTTTTAAACGGCATATCCAACAGTGCTGCAATGACGCTACCGGAATATGCACCGGTGCCGGGCAGGGGAACGGCCACAAACAGAAACAGCCCAATGATCTTGTAGCGCGTTATCTTTTCGGATTTTTTCATCATTTTGGCTTCAAAGCGGTGAATAAATCCGGAAAACAGCTTGGTTTTACGGAGCCACGAAAACAAAGGGCGTGTCAAAAAATATACGATCGGAATGGGCAGGCAATTGGCGACAAAGGATAGAAGAAAAGCTTCATACCATGGCATACGCAGTGCCAAAATGCCAAAAGGGATAGCTCCCCGCAGCTCAATAAAGGGAACGACCGACACAAAAAACAGTGCCCAAAACTCGCCGATTGCGCTGAAATAGTTAAATACCTGCTCAATCATATGTTTTCGTTTCCTTTCATCTATGTTTTCAGATTTTCCCATTCTCTCTCAATTGTATTATAGCAAATCCAGCAGAATTTGTCAATCGGATTTTATACGAAAATGGCAAGAAAGTCGAAAATTTAATGTAAGGCGCAGGTGCAAGAGGAAGGTGCGAAACAGAAAGCTCGGACAGTCTTTTGTTCGACTGTCCGAGCTTGTTTGATGGCTTTATCAGGAAAGCTTCAGCATGAGTGCATTTTCGCTCTTGTCCGGCTTCACCGGCGTTTCGGCCAGGGCTTCTGCGGCAAAGGCTTCTAAAAACGCACCGTCTAATGTCAATACGTTCCCCTCTATGTGCGCATGGTCGGTGACATCGATGGGTACGTCCTTGTCGGAAAGCAAATTCTGCAAATAGACACGTTTTTCGCCGAGCGTGCTTTCGAATGCGATGCTTAACGTCCTATACGAACCGAAAATGCCCACCGGGGCATCAAGCCCGACTCCCATGATCGTCACATCGGCAGGTGCACGGTATTTGATGCGCCCCGGTGCTGTTCTGGAAAGGGCGGCAACGCTGTAGGCACCCGTGTCGGGGTTTTTCGAACACAGAACGAAGGGCGTATGCTCCTCATCGTCCGCTTTCACGGTCGGCAGTGGCGCACAGCGCGAAACACGTGCCGGTGCATATTGCTCGATGGTCTTTTGTCCGACATAGGGCCAGGCTTCGGGGTCGGAGTCGAAGAAATACCGGTCGCATAACAGCTCCTCCGAGGCTTGCAGCTGTCCACCGATGGCGCGGAAGGGCGGTGCTGTACGCTGCCAGCGTAAAGCACTCACTGTTTCAAGGTAGCAGGGATTATTTGTGTTTCGCATAATGCCCATACTCATTCCAAGAGCCGCCGCAAGAACGACCTCGTCCTCTACATTGATGATACCGGCAAGGGGAGCGGGGACTTCAAACGGTTCTTCGAAGAATTTGACTACACGCATGAGTGTGGTGGCACTTGCCAGCGTGTCCACCACGTCATAGGTGCGGAATACATCGGCTACGGCAAAGGTGTTATGCCCTAATACTTGAAAATCCCGATAGGGAGCGCTGTTTTGAACCTCTAAGCCGGGATCATAGGGCATATCGAAAATGCCGATGATATGCTCAATGAGGGTATTGGG
>CAZAWG010000058.1:0-7675 GCA_964488785.1 uncultured Oscillospiraceae bacterium
GTAGGAGCCCTTCTCCTCAAGGCCTAACACAACATTTTCAGCGGCGGTCAGCACATCGACCAGCTTGAAATGCTGATGGATCATACCGATGCCAAGTGCGAAGGCATCCTTGGGGGAGGTGATGCTCACCTGCTTATCATCGATATAGATCTCGCCGCTGTCGGGGAAATAAATGCCGGACAGCATATTCATAAGTGTGGTCTTACCGCTTCCGTTTTCGCCGAGAAGCGAAAGTATTTCACCCTTTCTTACCTCCAGGCAGGCATTTTTATTTGCCACGATCGGTCCAAAGGTTTTGGTGATATTCTCCATGCGCAGGGCAATCGTTGTGTCCATGTGTGACCCTTCCTTTTTCCTCTGACATTGTAATGGGGCATATGTCCGCTTGCTTTTCCGAAGAAAAGAAACTTCTTTTTTTGGGAAAAACAAGCGGAAAAGGGAAAGCGGAGTATCCGTTTTCCCCTTTCCAATTTTAGTTTTACAGGTTATGCAAGCTCTTTGATGCCATCGATGCGGATATCGAAGGCCGGAGCGCTGCGAAGCTCGGATTCGTGGAAGTAGCCGTCCGTGATCAGCTCATTGCCCTCGAAGCCGTAGCTCTGGTCATAGGAAGCGAGGTGCTCGCCGCCGACGGTGAAGGTGGTGGCATCAAACACGTGAAGCTCGCCGTTGTGGATCTTTTCTTCGATCTCAGCAACCTTTTCAGCGGTGCCGGCAGCGCAGCTTGCGCCAAGCGCGGTGATGGCAACAGCGCCTTCGGAATAACCCTTAGCCCAGTCGGTAGCGATCTCTTCACCGTTCAACATAGCACCGAAGGCGTACTTGTAGTAAACGCTCCAGTTGTTGGTGGCGGAGGTGAGAGCGGCATCCGGAGCAACGCTAAGCATATCTACGTTGTAACCGACGGAGTAAGCAACGGTGCCTTTTTCCTGAGCGGCCTGAACGGCACTCGGAGCGCCGGTGGAGTCAGCGTGCTGACCGATGATAACACAGCCGTCTGCCATGAGTGCTTCAGCGGCAGCAGCTTCCATGGTGATATCGAACCAGCTGTTGGTGTAGGAAACCTCCATGGTCACATTCGGAACGATGGACTGAATGCCGAGGAAGAAAGCGGAGTAGCCGGAAACGACCTCTGCATACGGATAAGCGCCAACGTAACCGATCTTAACGTTTTCGCCGTCGTAGTTTGCTTCGGTGAGCTTGCCGTCAGCGATAAGCTCAGCGACCTTCATACCTGCCACAACGCCGGATACGTAACGGGATTCGAATACATGAGTGAAAGCGTTCTTGAAGTTTGCAAGACCGCTCTTAGCAGCGGTGTCGCCGGTCATGGAAACGAAGGTGACATCCGGATTCTGGGAAGCAGCTTCTTCCATGAAGGACTGATGACCGTAGCTGTTGGAAACGATCAGGTTGCAGCCCTGGTCAACAAGATCGAGAGCGGTTTCGGTGCAGGTAGCATCCTCAGCGATGGTGTACTTCCAGACGATCTGGCTCTCATCCATGCCAAGCTCAGCGGCTGCTTCCTGAATGCCCTTGATGTGAGCATAGGTGTAGCCCTCGTTGTCGTCACCGACCAAGATCACGCCGACCTTAAGGTCAGCCTTTTCGGTGTTCTCGTTGTTTTCGACTTCATCGTCGAGGTTGTTTTCCACTTCGTTCTGGACATCGTTCTGGTCATCATTGACCTGGGGATCCTTTTCGCCGCTGCAGGCTGCGAAGCAGAATACACAGGATGCTGCCAAGAGAGCTGCAAGTAACTTCTTCATGCGTGTGTTCCTCCTAAATGTAAAAAAAATAAAATAGGCACTATCGATAAGGAAAACGCCTTAATTCAAGTACCTATCTTATTTTAGCAAAGTTTACACAAAAATACAAGTCCGCATTTCGACGAATTTTGACAGAAAATCGTCCCTGTATTATACATTCTGCACAAAATAAATGTGTCTTTATTCGCCACGCTTCATTTTAGCAAATCCGCCCATGACCTTTTTGGTTCCGACCGAATCAAAGGCGATCTCATACAGCACATCGCCCGACATAGGGCGTACATCCAAAACTGTGCCGGCTTTGAAGGTGGGATGGGAAACACGTTCGCCCACGCTAAAGCGTTCGACCGGCAATTCCTTGCGAAGTCGTGCGTTTTCCTCGGCGGCCTCGTGCGCCTTGACATAGGCGTAGGCGCCGCCTAAGCGAGGTCCCTTTTTGCGCGGCTCATTTTGCGCTTCTGAAGGAGCCTGTTGTGCAGAGCGTGCCTTGGAATATTCCTCTTTTGCATAGGTATATTCCGCACCGGAGCCATCATGCTGTACGTATTCCTCCGGTATTTCCTCTACAAAGCGTGAGGTGGCGTGGAATTCTGTACGACCGAACACCATGCGGCTCCGGCAATGAAGGATACACAGCTTTTGACGGGCACGGGTGAGTGCCACATAGGCAAGGCGGCGTTCTTCCTCCATCTCCTCCTCGTTTGAGCCGATGGTCTGGGAGCCGGGGAACACGCCCTCCTCCATGCCGGGTAAGAATACATACGGGAATTCTAACCCCTTGGCACTGTGGACGGTCATCATGACCACTGCCGGGGCTTCCTTGTCGTAGTTGTCGATGTCGGACACCAGTGCCACATCCTCCAAAAAGGCTTCAAGCGAGGCATCCGGCGTCGAATTTTCGTATTGTACAGCGTTGGAAACAAGCTCCTTGACGTTGGCGGTGCGATCCTTGGCTTCTGCCTCGTCCAACGTTGCAAGCGATGCAAGATATCCGGTCTTTTCAATGACCTTTTCCACAAACACGCCAATGCTTAGCTTTTCGCGTCCGGCGCGAAGCTCATTCATCATATCCGCAAACTGGACAAGACGGGGTGCCGCACGGGAAAGGGTGGGGTAGCTTGCGGCCTGGGAGGCGACCTCAAGCATACTTTTATTTTCGGCTAAAGCGATATCCTCTAACTCGGTGATGCTGGCGTCTCCGATACCGCGCTTGGGCACATTGATGATACGTTTTAAGCGCAGATCATCGCCGGGATTAGCAAGCACGCACAGATAAGCGATGATATCCTTGATCTCCTTACGCTCATAGAAGCGAAGCCCACCGATGATTCGGTAGGGAAGCCCCGCGCGGGCAAAGGCTGATTCCAATGCTCCGGATTGGGCATTCATGCGGTAGAGAATAGCAAAATCCGAAAAGCTGTGTGTACCGGCGGCGACAAGGCCTGTGATGGTATTGACGATATACTGCGCTTCGGCGTTTTGGTCATAGCATTCGCAGACGGTGATCCGTTCGCCCTCGGTGTTGCCGGTCCAGAGGGTCTTGCCCTTACGCGTGCGATTGTGGGCGATAATGCTGTTGGCGGCGGCAACGATGATACCGGTAGAGCGATAATTCTGCTCCAGCTTTACCTGCTTGGTGCCGGGGAAATAGCTGTCGAAATGCAGGATGTTATCGATGGTCGCGCCGCGGAATTTGTAGATGCTCTGGTCATCGTCGCCGACCACCATGATGTTGTTATCCACATTGCATAAGAGAGAGGTGAGTTTGAACTGCGCCTTGTTGGTGTCCTGATACTCATCCACCAGAATGTAGCGGAACTTGCTCCGGTATTTCTGCGCTAACTCCTCGTCCTCCTCAAACAGACGGACAGTGAGCAGGATCAGGTCGTCAAAATCGAGGGCATTGGCGGCATTCTTTCGCTTTTCGTATTCACGGTACAGGCGGAGAATGGTGCGCCGACGCAGGTCGTGTGTGCCGATGGTAGCTTCATAATCGTCCGGCAAAAGCAGCTTTTCCTTGGCACGGGATATCTCGTTCAGCACCATTTTGGGAGCGAAGGTCTTATCGCTGATCTCAAATTCCTTGATGATGGTGGTCATGAGACGCTTGGTGTCATCGGTGTCGTAGATGGTGAAGCTGCGCTCAAAGCCTAATCGGTCGATGTACATTCGCAAGAGCTTGGCACAGATTGAGTGAAAGGTGCCGGCCCAGACATCGCGCGCCTGCTCACCGAGAACGCTCTCCAAGCGCTCCTTGATCTCGCCGGCAGCCTTATTGGTAAAGGTGATGGCAAGGATCTCATAGGGACGTGCCGGATCGACCGCAAAGGTGGCAAGGGCACTGTCCAACTGCTCCGGCGACAGGGATTCGGCGGCGGCAAGTGCTTCCAATTTTTGCACATACGGCTCAAACAGCATATCCTGCGCATGAGAAGCTGCAAAATAAGCGTCGCCATAGCGAACCAGATAGGCGATACGCTGGACAAGCACGGTGGTTTTTCCGCTTCCGGCTCCGGCAAGCACCAGAAGGGGACCGTGGGCGGTGAAAACAGCTTCACGTTGACGGTCGTTGAGAAAGGCATAGGCTTTGTTAAAAAGCGCTTGTTTGGCTCGGATGAGTCGTTCGTTTATGGTCATGATGGCTTCCTTTCTATATAACGTGGAGAGAAACGAAGGGCTGTAAAGGCTCGAAAGCGTTTACAGTCCTTTAGCTGGCCAATATTAGTATGAGTGACTATCTTTCTTGGGGCGATGAAATGTGGGGACCACCTGACTGATCTTTTCTTCAAGCTGTTCAAGCATTTCCCCCTCGGAAAGTGTGTTATCATTGGCGATGCGATACAGCTCGTCTAACTCATCGTGCAGTCGTTCTTTATCAAAGTCGATGAAATGACCGACAAGGATCTTGTCATTTTGCGTTTTTTCGAGGTTTTCATCGTCCATCATCAGCTCCTCGTAGAGCTTTTCGCCGGGACGAAGACCTGTATATTCGACCATGATATCCACATCCGGCTTTTTCCCGGACAATTGAATGATCTTGCGCGCCAGGTCATCGATCTTGACCGGTGAGCCCATATTCAAAACGAATATTTCGCCACCTTCGGCTTTAGCACTGGCCATGAGTACGAGCTGCACAGCTTCCGGAATGGTCATGAAGAACCGGATGATATCGGGGTGGGTGACTGTGACCGGACCACCCTTGGCGATCTGCTTTTTAAACAGCGGAATGACCGAGCCGTTGGAGCCGAGCACATTTCCGAAGCGTACAGCCGAAAAGATGGTGCCGTGACCAATGAGAGACTGGATGACCATCTCGCACATACGCTTGCAAGCACCCATGATATTTGTGGGGTTGACCGCCTTATCGGTGGAGATGAGAATGAATTTTTTTACGTCGTTGTGAATGGCGGCGCGGGCTGTATTATAGGTGCCGAACACATTGTTTTTGATAGCCTCCTGGGGGGATACTTCCATGAGCGGCACGTGCTTATGTGCAGCGGCATGAATGACGATATCCGGCTTGTAGGTGGCAAAAATTCTGTCGATACGCTCATAATCGCGTACAGAAGCAATCAAGACCTTGAGATTTAAAGCGCTGCCATAGCGGAACACCAGCTCTTGCTGGATATCGTAGGCGTTGTTTTCATAGATATCCACGATGACTAACTGTTTGGGTGCATTGGAAGCGATCTGACGGCAAAGCTCTGAGCCGATGGAGCCACCGCCGCCCGTGACCAACACGGTTTTTCCACGGATAAAGGCATCGATCTTTTCATGGTTGACCTCGATGGGGTCACGCCCTAAAAGCTCTTCCATGGTGAAATCGCGCAGCTTTTCCACAACGCCAGTTTCAGCTGAGCCAAAGTCGGCAAGGCGCGGCAGCAGCTTGACCTCGGCATCGATCCCTTTGCAGTTTTCGAGTATCCGGGCGCGCTGCTTATTGTCAGCCGAGGGAATGGCTACGATGATCATATGGATATCGTATTGTTTACAGATAGCAGGAATGGCGGTATCATCGCCCAAAATGGGGATACCGGCGATGGATCGACCGGTCTTGACCGGGTCGTTATCTACGGCAGCGACCGGCTTTATCAAATGCTCCGGGTGGTACTTCAGCTCATCCAAAAGCAGTAAGCAGGCCTGTCCACAGCCAACGATGAGCGCATTGACCGGCTGTTCGCCTTTTTCGGGAGCGACGCGGTTGACATAGGTGCGGTATACAAGGCGAGATAAAAGCATTCCGGAAGAAGAAAGAATCGTGAAAAACAGCAGGAATCCGGGGGTATAGCTGAGGAAAGGGAAAAAAAGCCCTAAGAGAAGATTGAGAATGGAAAAAATGACGCCTGCTACCAGAAACGCGAAAAAAAAGCGAAGGTATTCACTGCTTTGCGCATAGCGATGGATGATCCGGTAAATGCCGAAAAAATGTAAAATGAGCGGATACAGGACAAGTAAAAGGGCAGAAGCGATCAAAAAGCGAGTGATACTATGCGCCTGCGGCGTTATTGTCAGACCGGGCAAGATCAGACTCCCGATAAACAAACTGGCAAGCAGCGTGAAATAATCGAGCAGAATGATGTATATGGTTCTCATTTTGGCGTTCATAGATAGGGAAGAGACTCCTTTCGGTTAAGATATGAGGGTAGAGCAGAAAATATCTATACCGTACTTTCCGTATCTGCCTTACACAGCTCGATATGCTCACGAATGAAGGTCTCGGCTTTTTCCAACACGCGTTTATCGTGACGGAAATTAAGTGCTTCCATCGCATCCTCATAGGAAAGGAGCCGGTATTCCGAAATTTCCATAATGCTCATGCGGATATCCTCCGGATGAAAGCCGGCTAAAAAGTAAATGGCCTTTTTGCGAATGAAGTTGTTGATCCGATAGTTGTAATACTCGCGAAATCCATCGATGATATTGGTATGTATACCGGTCTCTTCGTATATTTCGCGTAGTGCGGTCTGCTTTTCGGTCTCTCCGAATTCGATATGTCCTTTGGGAAAGCCGATGTGACCGGATATGTTGGTGATGAGAATATACCGTCGCTCCCCTCCATCCTCGGTGAACAGCACGGCACCGCAGCTTTTTTCATAGTAGCAGATGAATTCGGCACTGTCAGCCGGGATAAAGCGTTCGGTGAGCTTTGCAATATGCGGCTCATAATATACGCTGTTTTCACGTGCGGCGATGAGGATATCATCTTTTGTACCTGCTTTATCATGTGCAAGAGCGATGATCTGTGCATTGAATTTGTTGACCGGGTAATTCTCTCCGATGAGGATGACCTCTTTTACGCCATATTTTCCAAGGGTCGTATATCCGAAATTGAGAAAACCGGAAAAGCGACCCTCAATAAAGGCGCGATAGGAACGCTTGACATTGACGGTACAGGTTAAACCTAAAATTTGACGGGCATAATTTTTTGCTGAGAAATCATTGAGATTTGCCATGGATACATCTCCTGTTATTGGACGAACGGAACGTATATCGTGTTGAATAACAAAAGCCTACAATATATTCCGATGATTATCAACAGTATATCACAAAAAGCACCGTTCGTCAACAGCTTTTTTTGGTTTTTTGTCGAAAAGCGCATTTTTTGTATATGCACAATGAAATGCAAAATGCGCGGAAGCGCTGCTCGGACACCGAAACAGGGAGTTTCACGAACAAATGTGAGTGAGACGACCATGTTTCAAGGAGAATGCAACTTTCATGGGCGCGGCAACCGGCGAAGCGCCTGAGCAATTTTCACGGAATGGTTCGGGCACAAAGATAAAGAACCTGTCCGCGAGTTGTTAGCCCGTTTAGGTGGGGAAGCCCCACCGCAAAACTCACCGTTTGGTTTAGTCTAAAAGGCAAAGCACGGTAACCGCGTGTTCTTTGTCCGCCATGCGCCCATT
>CAZAWG010000059.1:0-7661 GCA_964488785.1 uncultured Oscillospiraceae bacterium
CACCGATATCGGTGTGATCGAAAAAATGCCGATTTTGGACGGTCGTCAGATGATCATGTTCGTCAATTCCAAGAAGAACGCACCGCAAAATGCGGCTTCCAAGAAAAAAGCCCCCGCAAAAGCCCCTGAAAATGCGGCTGCGGACAGCGAACAGAAAAGCGAAAATCAGAAATAATCGATCAGAGAGCGGCTTTTCGCTCGGTCAAGATTGAATTGAAAGGAATGTTTACATTGGCAAAACAGAAGTCACACAAGGCTACCGCAAAACGCTTCAGCGTTACCAAGGGCGGTAAGGTAAAGTACAACCAGTCCAACAGACGTCACAAGCTCGGTGTTAAGACGCCTAAGAGAAAGAGACAGCTTCGCGGCGGTGCAATTTTGAGCGAATCCTTTGCACCCACCATCAAAAAGCTTATCCCTTACGCATAAGGCTACAAAAAATCAGAATAACCGAAAGGAACGTGACATAAATGGCAAGAGTAAAAGGCGCTCTCATGACAAGAAAGAGACGCAATAAGGTATTAAAGGCGGCAAAGGGCTATTGGGGCTCCAAGAGCAAGCATTTCAAGATGGCAAAGCAGGCCGTCATGAAGAGCGGTAACTACGCCTTCACCGGCAGAAAGCTCAAGAAGAGAGATTTCAGAAGACTTTGGATCACGCGTATCTCCGCAGAAGCTAAGGTCAATGGTATCAACTATTCGCAGTTCATGAACGGTCTGAAGAAGGCTGGCGTTACTCTGAACCGCAAGATGCTCTCTGAGATCGCTGTAGCAGATAAGGCTGCATTTGCAGCACTTGTTGCACAGGCTAAGGCAGCTCTTTAATTGAATCTATGCATGAAACGGGGACTGTTGCCGATTGGTAACAGCCCCCGTTTTGCGTTGTGCGCAGTAAGTCGCAAGCTCATTTGTCGCATTCCGCTGTCAGAATCTCGCTCCCTAACTCCATAAGCTCCGAAACCGTAACAAACGAGTAGCCGCGCCGGATAAGCTCCGGCAATAGGATCCTTAACGCTTCCGGTGTGGGACTGCCGTTTGTGTTGTAATCGTGGAACAACACGATGTCGCCGTCACGCAGATTGTCTAAAACCGTGCGTACGACCTGCTCGACCGGTGGTCTTGACCAGTCGCGCGTATCCTGCCGCCACGACCATAGAACGGGCTTGCAGGCGTGCGCCTCAACGGCACTTACCAGCGAGTCGGAAAATATGCCGCCCGGTGCGCGAAACAGCCGCGGACGTATGCCGGTGATCGATTCAATGACCTTTTGGTTCTTTTCCAGCTCCTCGGTAGCTTTTTCTACGCTTAACGTTTTCATGTTGGGGTGGGAATAGGTGTGGTTGCCAAGCTCATGCCCTTCTTGCGCTTCTCGCCGGAGAAGCTCCGGGTATTGTTCGGCGTTCTGACCGATCACAAAAAAGGTGGCTTTGGCGTGATGAGCCTTTAAAATGTCCAATATCTGTGCCGTATAGACCGGGTGCGGTCCATCGTCAAAGGTGAGGGCGATATATTTTCCGGCGTTTCGGTTGGCGGCATAGATGTGCGTGTCGGCGTGAGAGGGAACATGAAAGCATAGACTGAGGAGCAGAAGGACGGCTAAGATTTTCCTCTTATGCATGGGACTCATCGCCCTTCGCAAGCTCCTGTAGAGAGCCGAACGTGTAGCCATCCGCGCGCAGTGCATCGATATAGCGGCCTAATATGGCGGCGTTGGTCGCCGAGGTCGGGTGCAAAAGCACCACACAGCCGTTGTGCGTGCGCGATAGAAGCAGGGAGAGTGCCTTTTCCGGGTCGGGCTGGGCGGCGTTGTCCCAATCCGCGTGAGCAAGGCTCCAGAAAACGGTCGTATAGCCGGAGCGGTCGGCAAAGGCTAAATTCTGCTCGGAAAAACGCCCTTCCGGCGGACGGTAGAATTTGTCCATGGTCAGCCCGGTGTATTCATATAACAGCTGTTCGGCATCGGTAAGCTCGCTTTGAAAGGCGTTAAAATCGGTAAGCTTGCTCATATCACGGTGCGTTTTGGTGTGATTGCAGATCAAATGCCCCTCTTCGCGCATTCGTTTGACGAGTGACGCATTGGCTTTGGCAAGCTGGGGCAGAATAAAAAAGGCGCCGGGCACCTCCTTTTCGCGAAGAATGTCTAAGATTTTTTCTACATTCCCATTTTCATAGCCGGCATCAAAGGTCAAATAGACGCGTTTTTCCTCCGACGAGCCAAGGTAAATGGTGGAATATCTGCTCAAAAAACCGCTTGCTTCGGGAGTCACGGCAGGCTGGCTGTGATCCTTGGTGGGCTTGAAATACCAAGAGTAGCTCATGTCGGCCAAAACGGTGGCAGACAAAAGAATGGTGCAGACGAATAGGGATAAAGAGCGGATAAAATGCGTTTTCATTTTTTGCTTCCTTTCTGTGTGCATTTGGACACGTTTTTTCTGTGTTAGTGTAAGCATTTTTTGTTGCATTTTACAAGGAAAATCAAAGGCGGTCAGAGCAATATTTGCATAAGCGGGAAAATATGCACGCATATATGCATAAACAAGAGCTTATTCATAATAATATGCAGACAGACTTGTGCAAAATGTTGCCGAAAGGGCTGTATGCTCGGTATTTCTCGACGAAAATCACAAATTGCATAAATTTTGTAAATTTGAATATCAAACACTTGATTTTTTGCGCATTCAGTGGTACAATTGAGAAAAAATAAAACATCACCGCTTTTGCGGCGCGAAAAGAGGATATTATCATGAAAGAGATCAAAAAAGTAGTTCTTGCGTATTCCGGCGGTCTGGATACCTCCATCATCATTCCGTGGTTAAAGGAAAACTACAACAACTGTGAGGTCATCGCGGTTTCCGGTAACGTTGGTCAGGCAGATGAATTGGAGGGCCTTGAGGAAAAGGCTTTGGCGACCGGCGCTTCCAAGCTCTATATTGAAGATCTGACCGATGCTTTTGTCGATGAGTTCATCATCCCGACTGTTAAGGCCGGCGCTATGTACGAAAAATATATGCTCGGCACCAGCTTTGCCCGTCCGATCATCGCTAAGCGTCTTGTTGAGATCGCCAAGGCGGAGGGCGCAGATGCCATCTGCCACGGCTGCACCGGTAAGGGCAACGACCAGGTTCGTTTTGAGCTTGCCATCAAGGCCTTCGCTCCGGATATGAAGATCATTGCTCCGTGGCGTGAATGGAGCATCAAGAGCCGTGACGAAGAGATCGATTATGCCGAAGCACATCATATTCCGCTCAAGATCAACCGCGAGACCAACTACTCCAAGGATAAGAACCTCTGGCATCTGTCGCATGAGGGCTTAGACCTGGAGGATGCAGGCAATGAGCCGCTGTACGAAAAGAAGGGCTTCCTTGAAATGGGCGTTTCTCCCATTGACGCTCCGGATAAGCCCACCTACATCACACTTGATTTTGATAAGGGCGTTCCGGTAGCTTTGAACGATGAAAAGCTGTCGGCAAAGGAGATCATCCTAAAGCTCAACGAGGTCGGCGGTGCAAACGGCATCGGTCTTTTGGATATCGTGGAGAATCGTTTGGTCGGTATGAAGTGCCGTGGCGTGTATGAAACTCCCGGCGGTGCTATTCTATATGCCGCTCATGAGTATCTGGAGACTATCTGTCTTGACAAGATGACCGCGCACAAGAAGGAAGAATTGGCTATCACCTTTGGTGAGCTTGTTTACAACGGTCAGTGGTACACACCGCTCCGTGAAGCACTCAGTGCTTTCGTGGACAAGACCCAGGAGACTGTGACCGGTAAGGTCAAATTAAAGCTGTACAAGGGCAATATCATCAAGGCCGGTGTTTGGAGCGACTATTCTCTGTATTCGGAAGAGATCGCGACCTTCGGTGAGGATCATGTATACGATCAGAAGGATTCCGCAGGCTTTATCAATCTGTACGGTCTGCCCATCGCCGTTCGTGCCAAGGCTAAGGAAAACTGGGAAAAGAAATAAGCTTAGTCGTTTAGGACTTGAGGTTAGCAGGGAAGGGTAAGAGTATTCTTACCCTATCTTGCTTCATGGAGGATGCCTATGAAGAAACTACCGAGCCTGTGGGAGGTCTGTAAGCTGTCGCCGACGCTCCTTCCCATTGGAGATACGGCCGAATTGGCGGTTGTGTCGGAGGTCACGCCGGAGACGTTCGAGGTCTTTTGTGCGCAGCTGTCTGCGCTTGCTGCTGAAACACAGTCCCATGCGATCGGAACGAGTCGATTCCTGTTTGCGGCAGTCGGTGAAACGCTGTATTCGGCACAGTATGTACCGAATACAAAAGAGCTTCGTGTGGTCTGCGAAGCCGGAAATGCGTATTTGGCCACGCTCCCGGAAGCGGCGAAGGAGGGCAGGGTGCAGCCTCTTCTTTCACAGCTCAAGCTTGCGCAGATCAAGGCCGATTGCGGAATGTCGTATGTTCTCCGTGCGGCAGACGGCTCTTTTGTGGTGATCGATGGTGGGGACGATGATTACGAGGAGAACGAACGACTGTTTGATCTTTTGCGTACGCAGAGCGATGGAAAGCCATGCATTGCGGCATGGTTCATTACCCATTTGCATCCTGATCATACGGATGCGTTTTGCGCTCTGTGGGAGGCGCACAAAAACGATATCGTGCTGGAACGATTGGTCTATAACATCGTGCCGGAGGCTTATCTGAATAGCCCCTATCCGCATGAGCGCTTCGACCGGCTGCTGCCGGAGCTGGCAGCAAGCGGTGTGGCACTCATTACGGCACATACCGGTATGCATTTTTCCTTTTGCGCATTGGATATCGAGCTTCTGTATGCACCGGAAGATGTGTATCCGGCCGCCTTTGATAATTTCAACGATTCCTCGATCCTTTTCCGCGCGACGCTTGCCGGAAAGCGCATCCTGTTTTTAGGGGATGCCATGCCGCTCTCCTCGGATATTACGGCTAAGCGGTATCCGGCAGAGGAATTGAAAAGCACACTTTTGCAGGTGGGACATCACGGCTATGGCGGCGGCTCGGAGGCACTCAACCGTGCCTGCGACCCGGAGCTTGTGCTGTGGCCCTGTCCGGCGTTCTGGTATCCGAATGTCCGACTCTGGGACAGCAACCGCTTTTTGATCACCTCACCGCATATTCAGAAAACGTATGTGTCCGGTCACGGAGCAGTTACGCTCACGTTCCCGGAATTACAGGAGAAAACGCCGGTCACACCTGAATTCGGCTATACCTCGGACTATGCAAAGGTTCGCCGCGTGGTCGAGCTGGAATACGAAAGCGTGACGGGCGGTGCGACCGGACTGGTGCCGGCAGTCTTTTCACTGAAAGAGGATGCACATGGCGCGTATGTGGGTCTATCGACCGAGGGCAATGCGCTCATTGGTCTGGTTCCGGAATATCGCCTGGGTGAAAATAGCTATGAAGCGTGGCTCACACTTCGCGTGGTGAAGCCGACCGGGCGCATCGGCGTGATGATGGGCAACAAAATGCCGAATTTCTGGAAAGAGGGACAGGTACACTGGTTTGAGCCTATGCAACCGGACGAGACGGTCACGCTCCATGTGTGCTTCGACCGCGAAAAGCACAACGAAACCGGTGGCTTGTATCTGGCATTGGAAAACACGGAAATTGCGCTGTATAAGGTGCAGGCGACCGTGCTGTAAATAAAAAATAAAAAAAGGAATGGTCACGAACGATGAAAATGTGGCAGGGAAGGTTTAAGAAGGAAGAGGACGAGCGCGTAAACGATTTCAATTCCTCCATCTCCTTTGACAGCCGTATGTATAAGCAGGATATCACCGGCAGTATCGCCCACGCACGTATGCTGGGTGCGACCGGTATCATTGATAAAAGCGAAAGCGACCGCATCATTGAGGGACTTTCGGGCATTTTAGCCGATCTGGAAAGCGGCGCCTTGACCTTTGATATGGGGGCTGAGGACATCCATATGTTTGTTGAGCAGGTGTTGACCGAGCGCATCGGAGAAGCCGGAAAGCGGCTTCACACCTCGCGCAGCCGCAACGACCAGGTGGCGTTGGATATGCGTATGTATTTGCGCGACGAGATCGGTGAAGTCAAGGCGTTGGTGCGCAAGCTGATGGAGACGATTCTTTCGATCGCCGAAAAGAACACCGATACGGTCATGAGCGGCTACACGCATTTACAGCGTGCGCAGCCCATCACGCTGGCTCATGCGCTTCTTGCGTATGCGCAGATGTTAAAGCGCGACCTTATGCGCTTGGACGATTGCTATGAGCGCACGAACATTTTGCCGCTCGGCTCCTGCGCTTTAGCCGGAACGACCTATCCCATCGACCGCTATGCCGTTTGTCGGGAGCTTGGCTTTGCGGATGTGACCGACAACAGCATTGATGGCGTGAGTGACCGCGATTTTGTGCTGGAATTTGCGTTCGATCTTTCCATGATCCAGATGCACCTGTCGCGCTTTTCCGAGGAAGTGATCCTCTGGTGCAGCAGTGAGTTCGGCTATATGGATCTGGACGATGCCTTTGCGACCGGCTCATCCATCATGCCGCAGAAGAAAAACCCGGATATTGCTGAGCTGGTGCGCGGCAAGACCGGACGTGTATACGGTGCATTGACAGCACTGCTTACTGTGATGAAGGGACTGCCGCTTGCCTATAACAAGGATATGCAGGAGGACAAGGAGACGGTCTTTGATGCGTTAGACAACGTAAAGCTGTGTCTTTCGATCTTCAATGAGATGTTGGCGACCGCCACCTTCCGCAAGGAGCGCATGAGAGAGGCCGCCGGCTTTGGCTTTATCAATGCGACCGACTGCGCGGATTATTTGGTGAAAAAGGGCTTGCCGTTCCGTTCGGCCTACAAGATCGTGGGTGAGCTGGTGGCGGTATGCATTGAGAAAAACGAGAGCTTTGAGACGTTGCCGCTTGCCGATTATAAGGCGGTATCGGAGGTCTTTGAGGACGATGTATATAAGGCGGTCGATCTTGGCGTATGCGTGAATGGGCGCGCGTGCGTGGGCGGACCGGCCCCGGAGGCGGTCAAGCAGCAGATCGATAAATTAAAGGCGTTTTTGGCTTTGGAATAAGGCAGAAAGAGTGAAGGATATGACAGATAAAAAGGTAAAGGTCGGTATCATTGGCGCGACCGGATATGCAGGAGCCGAGCTGTTTCGTCTGCTTTCGGCACATCACTATGTGGAGATCGCGGCGGTATCCTCGACTTCGTTTGAAGGCAAGGCGTTAGAGGAGGTCTATCCGGCGTTAAGCACCAAAAAGACGCACATATTGGGAAGCATGGATGAGGTCGTGGAAGCAAGCGATGTGGTTTTTGCAGCGCTTCCGCATGGGCTTTCCGAAAAACTTGCTGTGAGCTGTGACCAAAAGGGCAAGGTACTTATCGATTTAGGCGCGGATTTCCGCTTAGTGGAGGAAGCGGATTATACCAAGTGGTATGGGCTTCCGTTTGAGCATCCGGCACTTCACGAAAAGGCATTATATTGCCTGCCGGAACTCAACCGCGAGAAAATTCCGGGAATCAACATCATTGCCAATCCCGGCTGCTATCCGACCAGCATTGCGTTAGGTCTGAAGCCGGCGCTGACCGAAAAGCTGTGCGATGTGTCGAATGGGATCATCCTTGATTCCAAAAGCGGCGTGACGGGTGCCGGACGCGGACTTTCTCAGAATACGCACTATCCGGA
>CAZAWG010000060.1:0-5523 GCA_964488785.1 uncultured Oscillospiraceae bacterium
CCGTTCGAAGGCTCCTGGGGCTATCAGGGCTGCGGCTATTTTGCACCCACGTCACGCTTTGGCGAACCGCAGGACTTTATGTATTTTGTGGATTATATGCACGCCAGCGGTATTGGAGTGCTACTCGACTGGGTCCCGGCACATTTTCCTAAGGATGAGCATGGACTATATGAATTTGATGGCGGTCCGCTGTACGAATATCAAGGAAAGGATCGCATGGAGAATCGCGGCTGGGGCACACGTTGCTTTGATGTGGGACGAAACGAGGTTGAAAGCTTCCTTATATCCAATGCCCTGTTTTGGCTTCGCGAATACCACATCGATGGACTGCGCGTAGACGCTGTTGCTTCCATGCTGTATTTGGATTATGACAAGCAGCCCGGCGAATGGCTGCCCAATGCCTATGGTGGTAAGGAAAATCTGGAGGCCGTGGCGTTCTTTCGCCGCTTAGGTGAGGTGATCCGCACCGAGTTTCCCGATTCGCTCTTTATCGCGGAGGAATCCACGTCCTGGGCAAAGGTGTCAAAGCCGGCGGAGCAGGATGGTCTTGGCTTTAACTATAAGTGGAATATGGGCTGGATGAACGATACACTTGATTATTTCTCCACCGACCCCCTGTTTCGTAAATATAAGCACGATAAATTGACCTTCTCCATGATGTATGCCTTTTCGGAGAATTATATCCTGCCTATTTCGCATGATGAGGTGGTTCACGGCAAAAAGTCGCTGCTTGACAAAATGCCGGGTGAATACGATCAGAAATTCGCCGGACTTCGTGTGTTTTTTGCCTATATGATGACCCATCCCGGCAAGAAGCTGCTGTTCATGGGCAGTGAGCTGGGACAGTTCACCGAGTGGAATTATAAGGATAGCGTGGAATGGTTCATGCTTGGCTACGATAAGCACGCCGCCACCCAGCGCTATGTTTCGGCGCTCAACCACTTCTATTTGGAGCATGATGAGCTGTGGCAGATCGACTATTCGTGGGATGGCTTCACTTGGGTCGAATGCGATAACAGCGATGAGAGCATCATCAGCTTTGTGCGCCGTAATAAAAAAGGAAAAGAATTGATCGTTGTGCTGAATTTCACCCCTGTCGCCCGTCCTGTTTACCCCATTGGCGTGAAGGGACCCGGTGTGTACACCGAGGTGTTCAACAGCGATGCGACCGAATTCGGCGGAGAGGGCGCCCTAAACACCGGGCTTCTCAAAGCGGAAAAGGAACCGCGCGGCGATTATAAATATGTCATTCGTCCCAATCTTCCTCCGTTTGGTGCGCTCATTCTCAAGCGTACCCGGAGCGTAAACAGCAAAGCGCCACAGGTAGCTTTTGGAAGCGTAACCGAGCGTTGATAAAAGCCCTTTATAGGGAGTCTTGTGTCATTGGAGTCGTGTGGAGTCATTTGAAAAAGCTGTGAAAGCTGTGGTCGTTATATATAAAACCAAGCGAAAGGATGGTTTGAAAAAACTATGTTCAGAAAAAAAGAATGTGTTGCCATGCTCTTAGCCGGTGGACAGGGAAGCCGCCTGTATGCCCTGACCGAGAGTACAGCCAAGCCCGCCGTTGTGTTCGGCGCAAAGTATCGCATCATTGATTTCCCACTTACAAACTGCATTCATTCCGGCATTGATACCGTTGGCGTTCTCACCCAGTATCAGCCGCTTGTGCTAAACGAATATATCGGAAACGGACAGGCGTGGGATCTGGACCGCAACATGGGTGGTGTGAAGATACTGCCGCCCTATCAGGGCAAGGACGGTGCGGACTGGTACAAGGGCACAGCCAATGCCATTTATCAGAACCTGACCTTCATCGAACGCTATGACCCGGATTATGTGCTGATCCTGTCGGGCGACCATATCTATAAAATGGATTATGCGGAAATGCTTGCTTTCCATAAAAAGAGCGGCGCAGACTGTACCATCAGCGTCATCGAGGTGCCCATAGAGGAAGCCAGCCGCTTCGGCATCATGTCGGCGGATGAGGAGGGACGTATCACCAAATTTGAGGAAAAGCCCAAAAATCCCTCCAGCACCAAGGCTTCGATGGGTATCTACATCTTCAACCGCAAAAAGCTCGTTGAGTATCTGACGGCCGACAACGCTGACCCCGATTCGGTCAACGATTTCGGCAAGAATATCATCCCCAAAATGCTGTCTGCCGGTGAGCGGATGTTTGCCTATCCCTTCTCCGGCTATTGGAAGGATGTTGGAACGCTGTCCAGCCTTTGGGAAGCCAATATGGATCTTCTTGGTGGTGAGCCGGTGTTTGATCTGGGCGACGATGAATGGCGTATCCGTTCGCGTACCGCTGCCCTTCCGCCGCAGTATGTGGGACCGGAAGCGCAGGTGCGCAATTCCATCATCACCCAGGGCTGCGTGATCGAGGGAACGGTCATCAATTCCGTCCTTTCCAGCGGTGTTACGGTCGGTAAGGGCGCGGTGGTCAAGGATTCGGTCATCATGAGCGAAACGACCATCGGCGAGGGCGCACACGTTGAATATGCTATTCTGGACGAAAATGTCTGCGTGGGAGAAAACGCCCATGTAGGTGCCTCCCGTGACGAGAAGGTCGAGGTCACGGTCATTGGCGAAGGGGCTGTCGTGTCCGATGGCATGACGGTGGAAGCCGGAAAAGTGCTGAATGCAAAGCAGTTGATGGGAGGAAACAGATAATGACGGTAGCCGGACTTATTTTTTCAAATATTCATGACCGCAATATTCCCGAGCTTACGCAAAAGCGTACCATGGCATCGGTCCCCTTTGGCGGTCGTTATCGCCTGATCGATTTTGCCTTGTCCAATATGGTCAATGCCAACATCACTAAGATCGGTATCATCACACACTATAACTATCAGTCCCTCATGGATCATATCGGTTCCGGTAAGGACTGGGATCTGTCCCGCTCCAGCGGCGGTATCAAGATTCTTCCGCCCTTTATCACGGCGTATGACAGCACGACTCATGCCATGCAGCCCTATTCCAGCCGGTTAGAGGCTCTTATGGGTGCATACAACTTCATTTCGCGCTGCACCGAGGACTATTTTGTGCTGTCCGATTGCGATACCGTGTGTAACATCGATTTGTTGGACGTGGTCAATTATCATATCGATACCCATGCCGATATCACACTTGTGGCAAAGAATACTTATTTGGATGAACACGAAGCCTCCAATTCCACCATCGTGGAGACGGATGGCAACGACCGTATCGTCAATCTGATGCATAATCCCACCGGCGTGTCGGGAAATATGAATTTGAGCTTGAATATCTTTGTGCTCAAGCGCGAATATCTGGAAAGCATCGTACTGGATTCGTTGGCACGTGGGTATAAGAGCTTTACCAAGGATATCATGTCTCGCAACATGGTCAATGCCAACTTCCGGATGTACAGCAAATTCGAGGGTTACTATGCCTCCCTTGCTTCCATCGACGCCTATTATCGCACCAGCATGGATCTGTTAAATAAGGATATCAAGCAAGAGCTGTTCGGTGTTCGGAATCGTCCGATCTATACCAAGGTCAAGAATTCTGCCCCGGCACGCTATGTCGGCGACAGCAAGGTGTCGAATTCACTCATTGCAGATGGCTGCGTGATCGAGGGCACCGTGGAAAATTCCATTCTCTTCCGTGGCGTCAAGGTGGGAAAAAATACCGTTATCCGCAATTCCATCATCATGCAGGATACCTTTGTGGGGGATAATGCAACGCTCAACTGCGTTATCTGCGACAAGAATGCCGTCATTAAGAATGGACGGCTTCTGTCCGGACACGAAACGCATCCCTTCGCTATCAGCAAAGGAACGGTCATTTAAAAAGGAAAAACATACCTCCCAAGGAAAGGAACAGACAATATTATGACCAGAATACTCATGGTAGGCTCGGAAATGGTGCCTTTTGCCGCAACCGGCGGTCTTGGCGATGTGCTGGGCTCTCTGCCGGAGGCCTGCATGAAGGCCGGGAAAAAAGAATTCGATGTGCGTGTGATCATGCCTTTATACGGGTCTGTAAACGAGGATTTCCGTTCGCAGATGACCTTTATCGGCGAGATCACCGTGCCACTGGCATGGCGCCATTTGTACTGTGGGCTGTTTAAATTAGAGCGCGGCGGCGTGACCATCTATTTTGTAGACAACGAGTATTATTTCAAGCGTCCCGACCTGTATGGAAGCTATGACGATGGCGAACGCTTTGCGTTTTTCGCAAGTGCGGTGCTTCACAGCCTGCCGCATATCGATTTTATTCCGGATATCCTCCATGCACACGATTGGCAGAGCGCGCTGACCGTGATCTATCTCAAAACGATCTTTGCCGAAAACCCGGATTACAGCAAAATTCGAACGATCTTTACCATTCACAACGTGGCATATCAGGGCAAATATGACCCGGCCATCTTAGGGGATGTGTTTGGATTAGACCAGAGGTACTATTCGCTTGTCGAAAACGATGGCTGTATCAATCTGATGAAGGGTGCTATTGCGGTGGCGGACAAGGTGACCACCGTCAGCCCGACCTATGCCGAGGAATTAAAGTATCCGGAATACTCCTATGGGATGCACTATATTCTCAATCGCAATGCCTATAAATTTTTCGGCATTCTCAATGGTATCGATTATACCTACTATGACCCGGCAAAGGATCCCTGCATCGAGGCACGTTACAGTGCCAAAAAGCCGGCGGACAAAGTAAAAAACAAGCTTGCCATGCAGGAGGAATACGGTCTGGAGATAGGCGAGGATCGACCGCTTATCGCTGTTATTTCGCGGCTTGCAGATCAAAAGGGTATCGATCTCATTGCCGGTATCATCGAGGATGTACTCAACTACAGCGATGCTGAGCTTGTGGTGTTAGGCAAAGGTGAGCAGCGCTATGAGGAATACTTTTCCCGTCTGGCGGCCAACCGTCCGGGACGCGTCAAAGCGCTCATGATGTATAATAAGGACTTATCCAAGCGCATTTATGCCGCCTCCGATATCTTCCTCATGCCGTCCTACAGTGAGCCATGCGGACTGGCGCAGATGATCTGCTCGCGCTATGGCTCGGTGCCGGTGACGCGTGAGACGGGTGGACTGTATGATTCCATCAAGGGCTACTATGAATTGGATGGAGAGATACATGGCAACGGCTTCACCTTCCACAACTACAATATGTATGAGTTGAAGGATCGCATTTTTGCGGCTTTGACGCTTTACCATGACAAGGACAAGTGGAAGAAGTTAGTCCGCAAGGTCATGGAGATGGATTTCAGCTGGGCTGTCTCTGCAGAGCAGTATCTTGCGCTTTATCGCGACCTTGGTTCCCAGTGAGGTTTGTAAAACAGATGGAAGCGACACCTTTGAAGCAAAAAAGAAATTTTTGTAACTGCATCAAAAGCATTGCAAATCTTTCATTTTTATGTTAGCGCGGAAGCCGCGCCGCAAAACACGCGTTAAGAGTTTGCAAAAAGAAAAATATTTTTCCGCTCGCGACAAAAGCATTGCAAATCTTTCATTTTTATGTTAGCGCGGAAGCCGCGCCGCAAAA
>CAZAWG010000060.1:5623-7622 GCA_964488785.1 uncultured Oscillospiraceae bacterium
CACGCGTTAAGAGTTTGCAAAAAGAAAAATATTTTTCCACTCGCGACAAAAGTATTGCAAATCTTTCATTCTTATGTTATAATAAGATATTCCGATCGGCGTGCGCCCAAACGGTGCACGCCGGCTTTTTATCCCATTTTTTTAGAAAGGCAATGATTCTATATGAATAAAAAGAACACACCGGCTTCCGAAGCTGCGGAGGTCAAGAAGAATAAAAAGACGGCGTCTGCCAAGGCAAAGTCTGTAAAGGCAGAGCCGGCAAAGACCGAAAAAACGAAAAAAGCAGCTAAGAGTGCCGAAAAAGCACCGGAAAAAAGCAAAAACATCGAAATTCGCGATAATCTGGAGCTAAAGCTGTCGCGCTACTTTGGCGTTTCCTCGGCTGAGGCTACCAGTGAGCAGATGTACAAGGCGTGCGCCATGACCATTCGCGATATTCTGGCCGGTCGCCGCAAGGATTACAAAAAGACTGTCAACAAGCAAGGCGGCAAGCGAGTGTATTATATGTGCATGGAATTCTTGCTTGGACGTTCCCTAAAGACCAATTTGAACAATTTAGGCTTGGAAAAGAGCTATCGCGCGGTTTTGGAGGAGATGGGCTTTACATTAGACGATCTCTATGAAAACGAGCCGGATGCCGGTCTTGGCAATGGCGGTTTAGGGCGTTTAGCTGCCTGCTTTATGGATTCGCTGTCGTCGCTCGATTATCCGGCTACCGGCTTTTCCATCTTGTACGAATATGGTCTATTCAAGCAGAAATTAGTGGATGGACTTCAGATTGAACTGCCGGATGTATGGCTTCCGGGCGGCGAGGTTTGGATCGTTCCGCGCACCGACCGTGTGTTCAAGGTACGCCTTGGCGGTCGTGTCAAGGAGGTCTGGGAGGAAGGACACTGCCGTATCGAATACGAGGACTGCGAGGAAGTCGAAGCCGTCGCAAACGATATGATGATCTCCGGCGCAGACAGCGAAGCGGTCAGCCTGCTTCGTCTGTGGAAGGCACAGGATATCTCGTCCTTTGATATGAGCCTGTTCACGCAAGGACAGTATATCAAGGCAGTGGAGAAGAACACGACGGCCGAAGCGATCTCCAAGGTGTTGTATCCGTCGGATAACCATGCCGAAGGAAAGCTGCTTCGCCTGACCCAACAGTATTTTCTCACCTCGGCTTCCTGCCAGAGCATGGTCCGTGACCATATGGCGGTGTACGGTACGCTCGACAACTTTGCCGAAAAGGTCGCTGTCCACATCAACGATACCCATCCGGCACTCTGCATTCCGGAGCTTATGCGTATTTTCTTGGATGATTATCATATGTCGTGGGAAAAGGCGTGGGATATCGTCATTCACACCGTTTCCTACACCAACCACACCGTCATGCCGGAGGCATTAGAAACCTGGAACGAGGATCTTTTCAAGCTCCGTCTGCCGCGTATGTATCAGATCATCTGCGAGATCAACCGCCGCTTCTGCGACACCGCCTGGGCGCGCTTTCCCGGCGGCTGGGATCATATCAGCGGCATGGCCATCATTGCCTATGGTCAGGTGCGCATGGCCAACCTCAGCGTGATCGGTTCCCATACCGTCAACGGCGTTTCGGCGCTTCATTCGGATATTCTGAAAAATACCTGCTTCAAGGATTTCTATAAGCTCGACCCCGGCAAGTTCACCAATGTCACCAATGGTATCGCTCACAGACGTTGGCTGTGCTACTCCAACCCGGCGTTAGCAGGCTTGCTCGATGAATGCATTGGTCCGGACTATCGCAAATCGCCCGAAAAATTAGCCGATTTCAAGAGGTTTGCCGATGATAAGACCGTTTTGGAACAATTGGGTGCTATCAAACGCGCCAATAAAAAGAGCTTCTCCGATCTGCTGTTCAAAAAGACAGGTGTGCTCATCGACCCGGAATCGCTATACGATGTGCAGATCAAGCGTTTACACGAGTATAAGCGTCAGATGCTCAACGCTCTGCGTATCATTTCGTTGTATCTCGATC
>CAZAWG010000061.1:0-7590 GCA_964488785.1 uncultured Oscillospiraceae bacterium
ATGCTATGGATGCTTATTTGAATAGTCGAAAATAGAAAGAGAAAACAGCATCCAAAATCGGCATATAAATCAACATCAAGTAAAAGGAGTGGTTCATCGGCGTTTTCCATGAATCGCTCCCTTTTTGTTGTACTTTTTTAAAAAAACTCTTGCAATGCGGCGAAAAAGTGTATATAATGGTCGTAGGAGCTGTCCGGGCATCCAGAGGCATAGAAGAACGAAAGCGTTTGAAAAGCGCGGACGTATAAATAAAATGTTCCCAAGCTCCGCAAAGCTTCATTATTATATGGTAAAAGCATCGGAGCATAAAAGAGGAGGTATTTCTTATGGCAGACAATTTTATCTGGTCGTATCTTGTGCATCTGGGCTTCAATATGTGGGCAGACCCGGCGGAAAAGGACGGTATCCCGGCTTTTCCGACCAGACTTACAAGAGACAACCATTGCGCCTGCGACTATCTGCGTTTTGATCGGGCGGTCTGGAACGATGTCGTCACCCGACTTCATGATAACGGCTGCAACATGATCATTTTTGATTTAGGCGAAGGGGTACAGTATGAATCCCATCCGGAGCTTGCCGTTAAGGGCTCGTGGAGCAAGCAGGAATTGGCAGATGAGCTGTCACGCTTGCGTTCGATGGGCTTTGAGGTCATACCGAAATTGAATTTTGCGACCAGTCATGATGAGTGGTTAGGCATCTACTCGCGCATGGTATCCACACCGGAATATTATAAGGTGTGCGGCGAACTCATCGATGAGGTGAACGAATTGTTCGAGCATCCGCGTTTCTTCCATCTGGGCATGGACGAAGAATGTCGGTCGGTACAGGAGGACCTGAATCTGTGCATTATCCGTCAGGGCGAATTGTATTGGCACGATTTCTTCTATTTTGTCAAAAAAGCCGAAGCCGGCGGCGCACGTCCGTGGGTCTGGGCTGACTATATCTGGCATACCAAGCAGAGCGAGGAATCCTTCCTTAAGCACATGACAAAGGACATTCTGTGCAGCAACTGGTGCTACAGCCGTCTGGAAGAAACAAGCGGCTATCAGTATGATGCGCGGTGCGCGTATGAGCTGTTAGACAAGCATGGCTTTGATCAGGTTCCCACCGCCAGCAACTGCGCTTGCCCGGAAAACATGGATCTGACCGCCGCGCATAGCCTGAAGGTGATCGCGCCGGAGCGGCTCAAGGGCTTTATGATGACCACCTGGCGTCCGACCCTGCCGGAAAAGAAAGAAATACTTTTAGAGGCGGCTGACCTGTTGGGACAGGCAAAAACAAAATATCAGAGCGCCTTATAAGCGTCTGAACCAGGCTCCATCAATGTTACACTTATGTTACAGTTAAAGAAAACCGCTTGCAAAAAAATGGCTCATGCTGTATGATATAACCGTAAGCAAAACAAATCGTTTTGACTGCAAAAAAATTTTTACACAGGAGGAAAAGAAGATGAGAAATTTGAAAAGATTTCTTACACTCGCACTCGCAGTGATGATGGTCGCTAGCATGTTCGCTTTCGGCACATCCGCTGCACAGTTTACCGACGTAGACGAGAACAACGAGTATCTCGCTAAAGCGGTAAATCTTCTTAACTACGTTGGCGTGGCTAAGGGTAAGTCCGAGACCGAATACGGTACGGATGACCTCGTGACCCGCGAACAGATGGCGGCATTCATTTACCGTCTCATGAAGAAGGGCTCTTCCGTTGAAGGCGGCACCAACAGCTCGCGCTTCACCGACCTTGAAGACCCGACCTACTTCTTTATGGTATCCTGGGCAGATAGCCAGAATATCATCAAGGGTACCAGCGCTACCACCTTCGATCCTAAGGGCTCTATCACCCTCCAGGATGCTTACACCATGGTTGTTCGTGCTCTCGGCTACGAGAAGGAAGCTTCTCTCCCGTATCCGTTCGGCTACATCGGTATTGCTGAAGATGACGGCGTAGAACTCGGCGAAGGCCTCAGCTCCGATATCACCTATACGGACGCTCTGACCAGAGGCGATGTTGCGATCATCCTTTACAATGCATTCTTCGCTAAAACCGGCGTTAAGGAAACCAAGCAGGTTCAGGATAAGATCGGTGACGACGATGCTGCTACCTGGGTTCTCAGAACCGAAACGACCTACCCGCTCCTCTGCGAGAAGGTATTCAACGTTAAGGAGATCGAGTACCAGGCTATCGCTACTCCGCACTATGTATTCAACGGCGAAACCGAAACCACCGCTGATCTTGGCTACGAAGCCATCCTCATGGATAAGGTTGACGATTCCTCCGATGAAGACATCCTCGACGCTGCTCAGCAGTTCTATGCAGACGCTGCAGAGCTCGGTCTCGAAGGCGAGGCTGATGACTACATCATGTCTCACTTCACCGTTTATGCCGTTCTGAAGGACAGCGACTCTGAAAAGGGCAAGCTCGACATCGACAAGATCCTCTACGCAGAGCCTCTTCTCACCAAGAAGACTGTTAACGAGATCAAGCTCGAAGCTATCTCTGAAAACAACAAGAGCAGCTACTATCTCAACGAAGATTCTGCTCTCGGTGCAAAGCGTCTCTCCGGTAAGGCTATCGTGGACGGTTCCGCTGTATACTTCTACAACGCTCCGTACTCCTATGCTAAGCCGAACTACGGCACCAACACTGCTGAGTACGCTAAGTACAACGCAAGAAACAACAAGAACGTTAAGTTCATGAATCTCGCACTCCTCGGCGATGCTGAAGACGGTGAGTACAAGATCACCGGCTACAACCTCTTCCCGAAGTATGCTGATGCTGATGACTACGATTCCAACCACACCGAGTACTCCGAGACTCTCGTTGCTGCTCTTTCTCAGGTTTACACCGACGGTCTCTATGAGGCTGACTTCTACGATGTAGACGGCGACGGCCTCTACGATTACATCAACTACAAGCCGTACTCCTTCTACTTCGTTGATTCGGATGAAGACTACGAGTTTGTTGAAGATGGCACTTTCGTTAAGGACGACAAGACCTATGTTTACACCAACGGTGCTAAGCTCGAAGGCGAATCCTTCAAGGATGATGACCTCGTTCTCGGTTACTTCAACCAGGATGCTAACATCATCAAGGCTGCTGCTATCGTTAAGCCGGTAGAAGCTACCGTTTCCAAGATCAACCTTGACAACGATTCCATCACCCTCAGCTCCGGCGAGAAGGTATTCGTTACCGACGCTTGGAAGCTCGTTGCTAACTACGATCTGAGCGATGCTCTTGAAGCTGCTGGTTATGACCTTAGCGAAGTTGTTCTTGATGACTTCTACGACGAAACCAAGTTCGACCAGCTCCTCACCTCTGCCGTTTATGACAACGACAAGACTGAGTACTACTTCTACAACGATGTTCTTCTCTACACGGGCGACATCAATGTAAACACCAAGTTCGATGGCAACCTCATCATCGTTACCGAAGATGAAAACGGCAACGCAATCGAAACCGGTTCCTTCAACTCCGCTACCGGCGAACGTGCAACCTACGTTTACGTATGGGTTGACGGTAAGACCAAGTGGGTTCCGATCGATACCGAAGCTGAGATTTACCCGGCTCTCGATAAGAAAGTTGACGACTATGTTAACAAGCTCGCTACCTACTCTGTAGATTCCGACGGTCTCTACACCATCCAGCTCCTTGGCAACGCTTATGATGACAAGGCTATGAGTGAGGAAGACTACATCGGTATGGAAAAAGATCCTGCTGAAGTTGACTTCGAGTCCGAAAAGGAAAGCGGCAAGCAGCTCTTCGTTGACCTTGGCGATGTTAAGGATTACCTCGTTAAGAAGGTCGGCAAGCGCTTCACCCTCGACGGCACCGATATGGACTATGATCTCCTTCTCAACAAGGATACCGTTGTTCTTATCAACTCCCACTACAAGGAAGATCCTGAAGACGATGAACTCGGCTTCACCCTCTACACTGTTGATGAGCTCACCGAGTCTCTCGAGAGCGAACTCTACAACATCCAGTATGTTGTAGCTAACAACACCGATTACACCAACAGAGAAGACCTCGTTCTCTTCTTTGCTGAAACCAAAGATGACCTCACCCTTGCCGGCAAGACTTCCTCCAAGAGCGAGAGAATCGTTAGAGCTGTTGAAGCTGTTGCAGGCGAAGATGGTAAGTACTATGCTGCTTACACCCTCCTCAACCCCTACACCGGCGAAACTGTTACCTTAAACGGCAACAAGAGCTACTCCAAGGCTACCCAGGCTACTTCCAACGCATTCGGCCGCAACGACATCATCAAGGTGTCCGGCAGCGTTGTTGAGTACAAGACCACCAACAAGGTCGGTACCTTCATCGGCAGCACTGTTACTGATAACCTCTACTGGATCCTCGATTACGATGCAGAGTCTGAAATGATCGAAGTTGTTCCGGCAGGTGACGAAGATGCTACCTCCATCCGCCTCAGCACTGAAAACGTTGCTGTAACCCAGTTCGGTTCTCAGAGCACCGGCTTCTCCGGCAATGGCGGCGACGAGATGTACAGATGGGCATTCAACTTCTCCAAGCTCGCAGTTAGCGACCTCGGTTCTGATTCCAAGTCTCTCAAGACCATCAAGACCGACTACGTTAAGGACCCGAGCGATCCTGATGAAACCTTCAAGACCGTTTATGGTAAGTACATCAAGGCTTACATCAACATCGAGTGGGAAGATGATGCAGATCACTCCGCTACCAATGACGATACCAATTGCAACGGCGAAGCTAAGTTTGTAACGGTTGTCGTTCACAAGGGCGAGTCTGCGGATCTCTGCAAGACCACCACTAAGTAATTTGACTGTTCTCGAACAGCTTAAATAACGGAAAGAACCCCGACTTCGGTCGGGGTTCTTTTTTGCGTGTGCGAGGATAGATAGCATAAAACAAGAGAGGCGGTCGCAAGCTTGCGATCACCTCTCGAATGCGAATACTTTGTTGTGCCGCTTAATACTCCCGGTTGACCGTCAGACGGATGATGAAATCCATGTCGTCATACTGTTCCGGGGGAAGCGCGTTTCCTGCACCCGGTAGGGCGGCACGGTTTTTGCCGATAAAGCCGCATTTGGTGCATTTGTGGGTCAATACGTAGCCCTTTTTGGGGTCCGGCTCGGCAAAAATGGGCTTCATTACGCCACCGCAGTCACACGCCCGGTCACCCGGAAGCACGTCCACATGGAGCGAACACAGGCAGTGTGGGCAATGGTTGCGGCTGGTCTTGCCCAAGGGAAGCACCTCAAAGCCGCAATTGGCACACTGAAAGCCGTGGTCGTTTTTGGTAAAGCGCTTTTGCTCCATCCGTCTATACTCCTGCGCGGTCGATGGCTTCCCACAGACCGTTCAAATACGCCGCTCCTAATGCGCGGTCGTAAAGCCCATAGCCGGGTCGCCCTGTTTCGCCCCAGATCATGCGCCCATGGTCGGGACGGATGTAGCCCTCAAAGCCAACATCATGCGCCGCCTTGAGAATTTCATACATATCCAAGGAGCCGCATTCGGTCTTGTGCGCAGTCTCATTGAAATCACGCTCACCCGTCCACAGGATGTTGCGCGCATGAAGAAAATGAATGCGCCCCATCGCGCCAAACCGGCGGATCATATGCGGAATATCGTTGGTCGGCGAAACACCTAATGAACCGGTGCAGAGTGTCAGCCCATTGCACGGTGAATCGACAAGGGCAAGCAAGCGCGCCAGGTTTTCTTCGTTAGTGACGATGCGCGGCAGACCGAAAATGCCCCATGGCGGATCGTCCGGATGGATGGCCATCTTCACGTCATATTCCTCACAGACCGGGATGATGCCTTCCAAGAAATATTGCAGATTCTCCCACAGCTTTTCTTCGTCCACGGCTTTATATTCGGTAAGCAATGCGCCAAGTCCCTCTTTTGTGTAGCTGGAGTCCCAGCCGGGTAAGGACAGGTCGCCGGAGCGCGGATCCATGCCAAGAACGGTCTTGTCGCGATAAATGAGCGAGGTTGAGCCATCGGGATTGACGTGATCCAGACTGCTGCGCAGCCAGTCGAACACCGGCATGAAATTGTAGCAGATGACCTTGACACCGGCTTTGCCCAGACGGCGGATATTTTCGCAATAGACCTCGATATAGTGGTCACGCGTGGGCTTACCGAGCTTGATATCCTCATGCACCGGTACGCTTTCAACAATGTCAAAGACCAGTCCATGTGCTTCTGCTTTTTTCTTGATATCGCCAATCGCTTCCTCCGGCCACACCTCTCCGGGTGGGACGGAATAAACAGCCGATACCACGCTGTGCATAGCCGGTATCTGTGAGATGTACTGCAAGGTAACGGGGTCGTTGTCCCCATACCAGCGGAAACTCATTTTCATAGTCATGTTCCTTTCTGAAAAGAATCGATTAGATATTTCTTTTTTTGAGTCGGATATCTTCGCCGACAAAACGATAGGTGCGGAAATTTCCGATCAGCCGCGATAGGATACGGTCATCGTATTGCTTGCGCAATTGGTCGGTACTGTCTAAGTTGGTATTGATGATCATGGGCGAACCGGACATAAGGCGCAGATTGATGAGATTATACAGGGTGGAGGCGGTGAAGCCGGTCTTGAATTCCGTGCCGAGGTCGTCTAAGACTAACAGGGCACATTCTGCATAGCGTTCGGTCGTTTGGGCGGCTTGCTCATTGCGGGCAAAGGTCTGTAATTCATAGGTATGTAGGACGTTTTGGACGGTATCGTATACCACGTCATACCCTTTATCGATGACACATTTGGCAATGGCGGTGGAGATATGTGTTTTACCAAGTCCGGTTTTTCCGGCGAACAGCAAATTTTTCGTCTGCATTACGCCTGCTTTTCCAAACTGTGCGGCATATTCCTTTGCCGCTTCATAAATATTGGTCATATAATCTCGCGCACTGTAGCCATTTTTATCTTTAATATCGGAATAGAAGCTAAGATCAAAATTATCAAAGCTCTGTTCGGTCAAGACGGCACCTAAGCCGGAGGATTCATACGCTTGACGGATGAGTGCCTTACGCATACATTCGCACATTTTTAAGCCATCATAGCCGCTATCCTTGCAAATAGCGCAGAAATAATGAACGGATAGATAATCGGCTGGCTTTCCACAGGCAGAAAGAATTCTTGCACGGTCATCCAAAAGGCTTTGATTTTCCTTTTTCAGCGCGGCGATGCGTTCCTCTAACCCATCCTTGCCTTCTAAGGCGGCGGCATAGATCTTTAAGCCGGTGGCAGAAAGGGCTGCTTCGATGTCGCGTAAAAGTGGTGCTTTCGCATACATTTCTTCGCGGTGTGCCTCGGCGGTCGCTTCGGCGCTATTGCGCTTTTGCTCAAGCTCCTCTTTGACCTTTTCGATCACTTGTCTGGAATATCCCATGCAAAATTCCCTTCTTTCTATCTAACATTATATCATATTTTGAGGATTTTGCAAGACCATTTCGCGAGATTCCAAACATTTTGCCTTTGCAAACGTATTTTGCGAAGACGGAAGGCTTCTGCGCCTATTCATAGGCGGTGGAACGATCTTTTTGCCTTTTCATTTGAGTTTTGGTGGTGGCGTTTATGCCGCCAAAACGGACAAAGGACACGCGGT
>CAZAWG010000062.1:0-7556 GCA_964488785.1 uncultured Oscillospiraceae bacterium
CATATCCATAAAGTCTGCTTCGGGATGCTCATACAGCACCCACATGATCTTAGCGGCGTCCATCGCACTACCACCACCGACAGCGATAATGGTATCCGGCTCAAAGGCAGCCATCTGAGCTGCGCCTTCTCTTGCGCAGGCAAGGGTCGGGTCGGGAGCGACATTGGAGAAGGTGGTGTGGACGATGCCCATTTCATCGAGCTTATCCGTGATCGGCTTGGTGTAGCCATTCTTGAATAGGAAGCTATCGGTGACGATGAAGGCCTTCTTCTTGTTCATGACGTGTTTCAATTCGTCTAAAGCGACCGTCAGACAGCCCTTCTTGATATATACCTTTTCAGGGGCACGGAACCACAGCATATTCTCTCTCCTCTCGGCCACGGTTTTGATGTTGAGTAAGTGCTTAACGCCGACGTTCTCACTGACCGAGTTGCCGCCCCACGAGCCACAGCCTAAGGTCAGAGAAGGAGTCAGACGGAAGTTATACAGATCACCCAGACCGCCATGGCTGGAGGGGGTATTCACAACGATACGGCAGGTCTTCATGCGAGCGGCGAATTCATCGACCTTCGCGCGTTCGGTAACGGCATTGAGGTAGATGGAGGAGGTATGACCGTAGCCGCCATCGGCAACGAGCTGTTCTGCCTTGGTGAAAGCATCGTTCAGATCCTTCGCCTTATACATGGCAAGAACCGGGGATAGCTTTTCATGCGCGAATTCTTCGGAGATATCCACCGATTCGACCTCACCGATGAGGATCTTGGTTTCCGCAGGAACCTCAAAGCCGGCAAGAGCGGCAATGGTCACCGGCTTCTGACCAACGATCTTTGCGTTGAGTGCGCCGTTGATAAGGATGGTCTTGCGAACCTTATCGGTTTCTTCCGGCGAGAGGAAGTAGCAGCCACGCTCGGCAAATTCCTTCTTGACTGCCTTATATACCTTTTCATGCACGATGACCGACTGCTCGGAAGCACAGATCATACCGTTATCAAAGGTCTTAGAGTGAATGATGGAGCTAACGGCAAGCAGGATATCGGCTGTTTCATCGATGATAGCCGGGGTATTACCGGCACCAACGCCCAAAGCCGGCTTTCCGCTGGAATAAGCGGCCTTGACCATGCCGGGACCACCGGTAGCAAGGATGATATCGGCTTCCTTCATGACCACATTGGTCATTTCAAGGCTGGGAACATCGATCCAGGAAATGATCCCCTCCGGTGCGCCCGCTGCGACAGCTGCCTCTAATACAATCTTAGCAGCCTCGATGGTAGACCTCTTTGCACGCGGATGAGGGCTGATGATGATACCGTTACGGGTCTTAAGCGCAAGGAGCGTCTTGAAGATCGCCGTCGAAGTGGGGTTGGTGGTCGGGATGACGGCCGCAATGACACCGATCGGTTCGGCAATGCGCATATAGCCGCCTGCCTTATCCTCTTCGATCACACCGCAGGTCTTGGTATCCTTATAGGCATTGTAAATATATTCAGCAGCAAAATGGTTTTTAATGACCTTATCCTCCACAATGCCCATGCCTGTTTCTTCAACAGCCATTTTCGCAAGCGAGATACGTGCTTTGTTCGCAGCAACAGCGGCGGCAAAGAATATCTTGTCCACCTGCTCCTGGGTATAGGTCGCAAACTTCTTTTGTGCTTCGCGAATGCTTGCAAGAGTCGCTTCGAGTGTTTCCACGCTGTCAACCATGCCGTAGATCTTCTTTTCCATTTTATTTCCTCCTAAGTGACTTATGAAAAGCTTTTATCGGTGCCGGGCGGCAATGCCGTGGCGGCTCCCCGTCTTTGTTAATATTTTAACACACTTAGCTTCGTTTGTAAAGTACCTTTTTTATATGGAGGTATGCTTTTTGTACATAGCGTTTTATGCATCGATATACGTTCGTTTTGCGCGGATGACCTCATCGATAAAGGCGTTATCGAGGGGGCTTAGCTTATAGTCCTTGCGGAAGATCAGCACATCGCGGTACTTTTTCTCATTCTGTGCATGAAGCTCGACTAAATGATATTTTCTTCGCAGCTCCTCCGGCACGGGCGACACCCACATAAAGGCATTGGGCATAGACTCTAAAAGCGAAAACTGGCTGGCGCGTTCGAACACAAAAATATGCTTATCCACGTTCTCCGACAATTCCGCCTTGCGTGCATCGAGTAGCGGAAGCGACGGGACATACGGGTCGGGGTGGGAAATCTCGACAAGCGGCAAAAGCTCCTGCGGTTCGACTGTTTTGGCATTGGCAAGCGGCGACTGCTCCGACACAAGAAGCACATAGGAAAACTCCGAAAGCAAACGGTACGTCAGCTCCTTTTCGGCAAACTTACGTGCGAAATACGATTCATAAATGTTCTGATATCGGACGATACCGAGATTATACTCTTCCTTTGCCACGTTGTCGATGGTACGCACGGAATTTGTTTCTTTATAGAAGATATCCGCCGGTGCATCGGTACGGATTTGGGAAGAAAAGGCACGGAAGGCCTCCGAAATATAGCTGGCACGGGGCACACACACCGAAAATCGCTGCTTTTTGGTACGGGCACTGCGATACAGCTCCTCAATTTCATCAACCTGGCGAATGATACGCTTGGCATACTGCAAAAATTCCTCACCATCCGGGGTGACCGTAATGCCCTTGGTGGTACGCTCAAAGATCACGATACCGAGCGATTCCTCCAACTCGCGGATGGCGCGGCTGAGATTGGGTTGACCCATATACAGATTTTCTGCCGCCTTGCTGATGGATTTGGTTTTCGCCACCTCTACGGCGTATTTTAAATGGATGATATTCACGTATGCCCTCCTTAGACTGTCCTTTATCTATTATACCAGCGATTATACCAATTATTTCCGAAATATACAAAAAAGCTACCGCAAAGGTTAATCCGCTCTTGTCGGCAAAGGCTCCACGCCGGCTTTACCGCGCACACGCACAGCCACATCTCCGATTGAGGTCACGATACGATACCCCGCCGAAAGCACGCGCTTCTCAAGGCAGGCTTTGCATTCAGCGGCTTCCTCCCCCATGCAAATTTTATTATCGTACAGGGAATACAATTGCCGCCGCGATACCGGGGAAAGATTGGGCATGACCACATTTGCTCCGGCCGCAAGTCCAAACTCACGTCCCTTTGGATGGATGGTGCCCAGCGCTGTTGTTGATGGAAGAAGCGCGTGGGGAAACATAAGTCTTAGGATCGACAGCATACGCAGCGTTTTCTCAAGTGTACCGCTTGAAAATGCGGCAAACGGCGTATCGGCATGGCGAATAAAGGGGCCGATACCGATCATATCCGGGTCAAGCTCCTGCAAAAAGCGAAGATCCTCAATCAGGTTTTCGGTCGTCTGATAGGGAGAGCCGACCATAAAGCCGGAGCCGACTCGATAGCCGAGCTTTTTGAGCGAAAACAGACAGCTTTTCCGAGCAGAAAGCAGCATGGAGGTCGGATGAAGCTTTTCATAATGCGCCTCGCACGCCGTTTCGTGGCGAAGCAAATACCGTCTGGCGCCTGCTTCGAAGAAGGCACGATAATCCGCTTCGCTTCGTTCTCCAATGGAAAGTGTGATCACGCAATCCGGGTATTTTTCATGGATCGCCGAAAGGATCTCACACATTCGCTCGGTCGTATAATACGGATCCTCGCCCCCCTGAAGCACAAAGGTGCGGTATCCTAACGTATAGCCGGTATCACAGCAGGCAAGTATCTCCTCTTTGGACAGGCGATACCGCTCCAGCGTTTGATTTCCATGTCGGATACCGCAATAGTAGCAATCGTTTTTACAGAAATTGGTAAATTCGATAAGTCCTCGTAAATACACCTCATCCCCATAGTAAGCACGGCGCACCTCATCGGCGGCCGTCGCAAGACCCGGTGCTTCCTCTGCCTCGATCAGTGCTTTAAGCTCTGCATCCGAGGCATTTCCTGTTTCTTTTAAGCAGGTAATCATATCGTTAAGGCTGTTCATTAAGCATGACTCCATTTTTTGATTTTCTCTACAAGTATAGCCTAAATCATGTATTCTGTCAATAGAAAAACCTGGCATTCTTCGTAAAGAAAAATCGTGGAGCTGCACCCAAAGGTCAGTGTTGGACGAATGCGGCAGATAAAAATCATTGTTTTTATCAAAAAATATCGCTTATTTTGTAAATTGCAAAAAAGTCCTCTTGACAAACCGAAAAAAAGTGCTATAATAGTGCCAACATTCCCGGATACAAGTGTTCCGGAACAACATCACGAAAGGAAGTAAAGGCTATGAAGTGTCTGAATCAAATTTTAGCATTCTCTGTCAATTTCTTTAGCTTTTACTTTTTTAGCTTTGCTTATTATTTTAGCAAGGCCTTTCGTCGTTGTGCTTGTTAACGGGAAATCGTTTCGAACAGGACATATCTTCGGAAGGCCGCAGAAGTTTTCATCTGCGACCTTCTTTTTTATTGTTCTGACCACCTACAAATTTAAATTGAAAAAACAAAGGAGTTTCTATCATGGTTATCGTATTAAAAAATGCTTGTGACAAAATGCAGCTCGACCGTCTCACTGCCTGGCTTGGTGAAATGGACATCAAGCCCCAATTCACTCATGGCGCTCATCAGACCATCATGGGACTGGTCGGTGACACCTCTAAGATCGACATCGATATGCTCCGCGCTTTGGACATTGTTGAGGATGTCAAGCGCATCGCCGAGCCATACAAAAAGGCAAACCGCAAGTTCCACCCGGAGGACACCGTGATCACCTTAGACAATGGCGCCAAGATCGGCGGCGGCGAGCTAATGGTCATGGCAGGTCCCTGCTCCATCGAATCAAAGGAGCAACTCTGCACCATTGCACGCGCTGTTAAGGAAAGCGGCGCGACCGTGCTTCGCGGCGGCGCTTTCAAGCCCAGAACCTCGCCGTATGCTTTCCAGGGAATGCGCGAGGACGGCTTAAAGCTGCTCATCGAAGCCAAAAAAGAGGTCGGTATCCCGGTCGTCACCGAGATCATGGACTACGCACATCTGCCGCTGTTCGAGGATGTGGACATCATTCAGGTCGGTGCGCGCAATATGCAGAATTTCGAGCTGTTGAAGCATTTAGGCAAGACCAACAAGCCCATTCTCCTCAAGCGTGGTCTTGCGAACACGCTGGAAGAGCTTCTCATGAGTGCCGAATACATCATGAGTGAGGGCAACGAGCGCGTCATTCTCTGTGAACGCGGTATCCGCACCTTCGAGACGGCTACGCGCAACACGCTCGATATTTCCGCTGTCCCCATGCTTCGCGCTATGACACATCTGCCCATCGTTATCGACCCCAGCCATGCAACCGGAAAGAGTATGCTCGTTCCTTCGATGGCACTTGCCGGAGTCGTTGCCGGTGCAGATGGACTCATCATTGAGGTCCACAACAACCCGGCGAAAGCACTCTGCGATGGCGCACAGTCCCTGACACCCACCCAATTCGATGAGCTTTCCAAGAAGATCGATGCCGTCAAGCCCTTCGCCTACCGTCCGTAATAAAAAGGAACCATATTTATTTACGGAAAGGAAGATACTAAAATGAAAGTTGCACTTATTGGTCTGGGATTAATCGGCGGTAGTCTCGCCAAAGCCTTTAAGACCTACACCGACAGCACCGTTTACGGCTTTGACACCGATCCCGCCACCCTCGCGTATGCCAAGCTTTCGGAAGCCATCGATGATACACTCACCGATGAATTTCTAAAAGAAGCCGATCTCATCCTTATGGCTTTATATCCGCAGACCACCATCGAGGTCTTACGCGAAAAAGCACCGCTAATCCGCAAAGGGGCACTCGTCATTGATACCAGCGGCACCAAGCGCATGGTCTGCCGCGAGGGCTTCCGGCTTGCCGAAGAATACGGCTTTACCTTTGTGGGCGGACACCCCATGGCAGGCACTCAGTTTTCCGGCATCAAATACTCACGCGCCGAGCTATTCAAGGGCGCCTCCATGATCCTTGTACCGCCGCATTTGGATGATATGGCATTTTTGACCTCCATCAAGGCGCTGTTTCTCCCTCTCGGCTTTGCAAGCGTGACCGTGACCACTCCCGAAAAGCACGATGAGATCATCGCCTTTACCTCGCAGCTTGCACACATCGTATCGAGTGCCTACATCAAGAGCGACACAGCAAAGCTGCATCACGGCTTTTCGGCCGGTTCCTACAAGGATATGACCCGGGTCGCCACCTTAAACGACACCATGTGGACAGAGCTGTTTTTAGAGAACCGCGACAATTTGACGCATGAGCTTGACAACATTGTATCGGCTCTCACCGATTTTCGTGCAGCGTTACAGGACAACGATGCAGCACGTTTGTCGGAGCTTCTTCGCGAAGGAACCGCCAACAAAACACGCATTGACGGATAATATTGTATAGGTAGGGATCAGCATGAACAGGATTCACGTTTCGGCAAGCACACCGTATGATGTATGCATTGGAAAGGGACTTTTATCCACAGTCGGAGAGCGTATCGCCGAGGTCAAAGCACCGTGCCGGGTATTGCTTATCTCGGATGACCGCGTTTTCCCATTCTATGGGCAAACGGTATACGAGAGCCTGACAGACAACGGTTTCACCGTAACAAGCGCCATATTTCCACACGGCGAACGCTCCAAAACACTTGCCACCCTTGGAGAGCTATTGGAAAAAGCGGCACGTGCCCATCTGACACGCACCGATCTCATCGTTGCATTAGGCGGTGGGGTTGTCGGCGATATCGCCGGCTTCACGGCCGCCTGCTATCTGCGCGGTATCGACTATATCGGCATTCCGACTACGCTTCTTGCGGCGGTGGATTCTTCGGTCGGCGGCAAAACGGCAGTCGATTTAGCAGCCGGAAAAAATCTTGCCGGAGCGTTTCATATGCCGCGTCTTGTTGTGTGCGACACCGACACCTTTGCGACCTTGGATGAACGTGAACGTGCTTGCGGTATGGGTGAGGTCATCAAATATGGACTCATGAGCGACAAGGAGCTGTTTGCCTTATTGGAGCATTCCTCCCCCGCCCCGGACACGTTAGTCGCACGATGTGTGGACATCAAGCGCGGCGTTGTGGAGCGCGATGAACGCGAAAGCGGCGAACGAAAGCTGCTCAATTTAGGTCACACGCTCGGTCACGCTGTGGAAGCACACAGTGACTTTGCACTCAGTCATGGGGCGGCGGTGGCAGTGGGAATGCATCTCATCTGTAAGGCAAGCAAGCATTTACAGCTTGCCAAAGAGCCGCTTCTTTCGCGTGTCGATGACGTGCTTACGCGCTATGGTCTGCCTTCCTCCTACGACATCACGCCGGAAGAGCTGTTCGAACGGGCGCGCGGCGACAAAAAGACCGATGGAGACAGTATCACACTCGTTGTTCCGGTAAAGATCGGCGAATGCATTCTGAAAAAAATGCCAATGGATGAATTTAAATCGCTGTGTGATGCAATTTTACAGTAAGGAGTTCCCTATGACAACTTCTCTTGTTCTCTCCCCTCATGCGCTCTCCGGCTCCTTGGAAGCCATTTCCTCCAAATCCGATATACACCGGCTTCTGATCTGTGC
>CAZAWG010000063.1:0-7525 GCA_964488785.1 uncultured Oscillospiraceae bacterium
CTTCTGCACCATCGACCCGAACGTGGGCATTGCGCCTGTGCCGGACAAGCGGTTGGATGTTTTGGCAGAAATGTATGCTCCGAAAAAGTATACTCCGGCTGTTATTGAATTTGTGGACATCGCCGGTCTTGTCAAGGGCGCTTCCAAGGGCGAGGGCTTGGGCAATAAGTTCTTATCCCACATCCGTGAGGTGGATGCAGTGGTACACGTGGTGCGCTGCTTTGACGATGATGATATCATTCATGTCAATGGTGTGGTCAACCCGGCGGATGATGTAGCGACCATCAATTTAGAGCTGATCTATTCGGATATCGAGATCGTGGAACGCCGGATCGACCGTGCAAAAAAGATTTTAAAGGGCGATAGATCCGTTCAAAAGGAAATCGACCTGTTAGAACGTATTTTAGAGGTGCTGAATAACGGCAAAAAGGCGAATACGCTGGATTATACCGAGGATGAGCTGGAAATGTTACGCGATGTGCCGTTGCTTTCCGCAAAGCCGGTCATTTATGTAGCCAATGTCAATGAGGATGCCATTGGAAGTGATCTGTCGCAGAATCCGTATTATATGGCCTTAAAGGAGATCGCCGATGAAGAAAAATCGGGTATCATCCATATCTGCGCCGGACTGGAAGCGGAGATCAGTGAGTTAGAGGGCGAGGAAAAGAAGGCGTTTTTGGCGGAGCTTGGCATTGAGCAGAGCGGACTTGATAATCTGGTATCTGCCTGCTATGAGCTGTTGGGCTTGATCAGCTTTTTGACGGCCGGTCCGGAAGAGGTTCGTGCCTGGACCATCACGCGCGGCACCAAAGCACCGCAAGCTGCCGGGAAAATCCATACCGATTTCGAACGCGGCTTTATTCGCGCTGAGGTCATTTCCTTTGACGATTTGGTAGCCTGCGGTTCAACGGCGGCGGCTAAGGAAAAAGGACTCATGCGTTCCGAAGGAAAAGAATACGTCATGCAGGATGGCGACGTGGTCTTATTCCGCTTTAACGTATAAAGCATTTGCTGTTTTTCACAAAAACAAAGACCTTTTCCTGTGCAACTGTAACAATCTTTGTTTTTTCTGTTGAAATCGGCACAAATTTGTGTTATACTATTCTATGCTAAATTCTCAAAGGAGATATACATCATGAAAAAGCTTACACTTAGCATTCTCTGCCTGTCCTTATGCGCCGCTTTTGCGCTCACTTCCTGCAATCAGAATAAGCCGACAACGGATACAGATGCTGAAAAGACGGAAAACACCGAGCTTTCCGAGCTTTCTTCCATCGTGCTTCCGACCGAGGAAGAAGAGGAAATCGAGCTGTTCGAATACGATTATTCGAGCGACGGTGCGACTCTAACGGCGTACAATGGCGATTTAGAGGAAGTCGTTTTAGATGAAACGGTCATTCGCATGAAGAAGGAAAAACAGAAAAAGACCGTGACCGAGGAGATCACAAACGAGGATGGGACCAAAACAACGGTCGAAAAGGAAATCGAAGAAACCGTTGAAGTACCGGTAGAATACACACTGGTTGCCATTGATGGCGGTGTGTTCATGAACAACGAAGCAGCAAAGAAAATCGTCATTCCCGATACCGTGACCGAGATCGGCGAGGCTTGCTTCCAGGGCTGTGTGGCTCTTGAAGAGGTTGTGCTTCCGAGCGGTCTTACCGTCATCGGCGACCGTATGTTCTATGGCTGTGATGCGTTGGCATCCTTAAATATCCCGGAGGGCGTGACTGAGATCGGAATGTTCGCATTCGGCGAGTATTTCAAGCAGATCCCGTGGTATAATGCACAGACAGAGGCCTCCGTCATCGTGGGAGATGGCGTTCTGCTCAAATATAATGGCGGCGCTTCTAACGTTTCCTATGGCGATGAGGTCAAGTCGGTCGCTTATTATGCCTTCACCGACACACCGGTACAGCACGTGACCTTTGGTGAAGCGACACAGACCATCAGCGAGCTTGCCTTCTACCGTGCCAGTGTTACGGTCGCTCTGCCGGAGGGTTCGCCGCTTGTCAGCCAATTGAAGCTCAACAATGTCAAGGTCGAGGAATTCGTTGTTGAACTGGCTGCACCGGCACCGGAAGCCAATACGGAAGCAGACGTAGAAGCCGATGCAGAAGCAGACGCAGAAAAAACGGAAGCTGCTGAATAATGGTGGCATAAGCACATACATAAAACCGATCAGGGAGTGTTGCATATCTTGCAACGCTCCCTTTTGGTTTACCTGTGTTTTCTTATAGCAGCTTCTGCACGACCACGCTGAAGCGTGCATCCGTAAGTCCGGTGTTTGCCGTATTTGTCAGCGTGAAGGAAAGCGTGGTAGCTTCTGCGGCGGTAAAGGCAAATGTGCCGTCTATCTGTGCCAAAAGATCGTCTGCGGTGAGAATATCCCGGCGTGCTGCCTGTGTTTGCGCCGCGCCATTATACGTTGGGGTCAGCTCGACTGCTCCGACCCCTCCGGAGATCCCCTCCAACGAGTAGTTGACGATATATTTTCCGACCGGAAGACTTAGTGCCGTGCCGGTGGAGGTGATCACGGTAGCTGTTTGCGCATCCGTTGCCGTAAGGGTTAGCGGCTCGTTGTTCGAAAGCGTAGCGGCCGAGGTGAAATAGGCGTAGTCATTGGTCGCATCGGCACCTGTTGCACCCGTCGCGCCGGTCGCACCTGTCGCGCCTGTTGCACCCATTGCACCGGGCACACCCTGAGGTCCCTGCGGACCCTGTGGTCCCATCGGTCCGGTCGGCCCCGTTGCCCCGGTCACAACGATCGCCGGTCCCTGGGGACCGGTCGCACCGGTCGCTCCTGTAGGTCCGATCGGTCCCATCGGACCTGTGGGGCCAATGGGACAGCGCGGAGGCGGCGGTACCGGGCGCGGCGGACGCGGACGAGGGGGACAGGTGCTTCCGGAACAGCTGCCGCAGCCGCAGGTGCTGCCACAGCTGCCGCAGGAACTGCTTTGACAGCCACAGGTGCTACCGGAGCCACTCTGACCGCCGCAGCTGCCATTGCTGCCACAGGAACCGCTTTGACAGCCGCAGGTCGTGCCGGAGCTTGTGCCGGGGCATTCCGGCAGATTCGGTGCGCCAAAAGGTGGGAAAGGCATATTCGGGGGGAAGGGCGGACGGAACGAGCCGCTTCCCATATAGCCATATCCAGAATTGGTCATAGGACATTTCCTTTCATAGGGATTTGACAAAGTGATAAAGAGTCATGGCTTTGTCTTTACAGCATATGAAAACACGTTCTGTTTTGACAGACCGGTGCATACACTGTATAGCAGAATGGGAGGTAGGATTCTATGACATTTTCCCTTTGTATGATCGTAAAAAACGAAGAAAAGCACCTTTCGCGCTGTTTGGACAGTGTGAAGGGGATTTTTGATGAGGTTGTGATCGTGGACACCGGTTCGACGGATGAGACAAAACGTGTGGCATATGCCTACACCGATAAGGTATACGATTTTGCGTGGTGCGATGATTTCAGTGCGGCTCGAAACGCATCCTTTTCGTATGCCACCGGCGATTATGTGGCATGGTTGGATGCGGATGACCGGCTGGATGAGGAAGACCGTGCAAAATGGGAACAGCTCAAAAGGACTTTGGAGCCACAGACGGATGCAGTCATGTTGCTATACGCCGCCGCGCCGGGCTTTATATATTACCGGGAGCGATTGGTCAAGCGCATGGCACATTTTTCGTGGGTTGGCTTTGTACATGAGGTGCTGCCGGTACGTGGGAATATCGTTTATTCCGATATTACGATACAGCACGCACCGGAAAAAGCACGCGGTGTGTCGGAGCGCAACCTGCGTTTATACGAAAAAAAGCTGGCCGCCGGGGTGTGTTTTACGGCGCGTGAGACGTATTACTATGCGCGTGAGCTGTTGGAGCATCAGAAAAAAGAGCGTGCCGCGACGTATTTCAAGCAATTTTTGGATATGCCGCACGGCTGGTTTGCCGACAAGATCGAGGCGTGTCTTTTGCTGTATGGCCTGTATGCCGAGACGGATGCCGATGCGGCGCGTCACTATCTGACAAAGGCTCTTGGCTATGAGCAGGTGACCCCACGGGCTCTGTGTCTTATGGGGGACGAATGTCTGCGCACGAACCGCCTACAGCAGGCGATCTTCTGGTATCGGGCGGCACACGAATGTCCGGCAGAGTACCGGAAAAGCGGCTTTGTACAGACTGACTATGAGGAATACTATCCGGCACTATCGCTGTGTGTGTGCTACGAACGGCTGGGAGAGGAAGAAACAGCCAAGGCCTACAACGAGCTCGCCGCCCGCATTCATCCGACAAGCGAAGCGGTACTATATAACCGCACATATTTCAAGGAACGTACAAGCAAGGAGAAACCGGTGCAGACGGACGAAAAAAATGCTTCTTTGGAGGAAGAAAATGGCAAATAAGGCTTGCATTTTTCGGCAAAGTACAGTATAATGGATACAGAAGTACAAAAAGAGGGGATATTTCGTATGATGTCTGTTTTTTTGCGCTATCCGGAAGGAAAAGCCAAGGCTGTCACCTTCAGCTATGACGATGGCGTGGGGCAGGATAAGCGTTTAGCGGAAATATTCGACCGCTACGGCATGAAGGCGACCTTCAATCACACGGCGCGTACCGGCGGCTTTACGTCTGAGCAGATCCGGGAATATTTTCTCTCCAAAGGGCATGAGATCGCCGTTCACGGTGCTTTTCACCGCGCCAACGGCAATCTGCGTCCGATCGAGGGGATCCGTGATGTGTTGGAGTGCCGGCTGTATTTGGAAAAGGTGTGCGGTCGTATGATCCGCGGCATGGCCTATCCCGACAGCGGTATCACGCAGATGGGCAATTTCACCACATATGAGGCGATCAAGCAGTATCTGACCGAGCTTGACATTGTCTATGCGAGAACGGTAGGGGCAGATAATGCTTCCTTTATGCTGCCGAGCGATTTCCATGCATGGCTTCCAACGGCACACCACAACAACCCAAAGGTGTTTGAATATATCGACAAGTTCTTAACACTCGATATTTCGACCAATGCCTACCATGCACGTCGCGTGCCGCGCTTATTCTATCTGTGGGGACACAGCTATGAATTCGACAACAACAATAACTGGGAGCATATAGAGGACATTTGCAGCCGTTTCGCGCAAAAGAAGGATGAGCTGTGGTTTGCTACCAATATGGAGATATACGACTATGTCACCGCCTACAAGAGCCTTGTTCACAGCGCGGATGGGCATACGCTGTATAATCCGACACTGCTCACGGTCTGGCTTGACGTGGATGGAAGGCTTTACAGCGTAAAGAGCGGCGAGACCATTCATATCGATTAACAGCATAAGCTAAAAAAATAATAAAAACCGAAAGGGGAAAAAGAAAATGTTTAACAAGCTTGGCTTACAGCTCTTCACCTTGAGAGACTATTTCAAAGGGGAGGAATTCACCGATCTGACCTTCAAGAAGATGGCGGAGGCCGGATACACCGAGGCGCACACCGCCGGAACCTACATCAATGCGGAACGCTTCATTGAGCTTGCTCACAAGCACGGCATCAACTTCATCGGCACGCATTACGACTACAATGCGATTTTAAACGATCCGGAGGAGACTATGCGCATCCACAAGCTGTGGGGTACGACCAACATCGGTATCGGTGGTATGCCCGGTGAGGCAAGGGGCTCTGTGGCAGACCTGAAAAAGTTCATTTCGGACTTTAACCATGCCGCTGAGGGCTACGCAAAGCATGGCTTTAAGCTCACCTATCACAACCATCATTTCGAATTTTTACGCATTGACGGCACAAAAACTCTGATGGATTATCTGTATGAGGGCTTCGACAAGGACACCGTCAGCTTCGTATTGGACACCTGTTGGGTACAAGCAGGCTGTGCAAGCTTAGACGAATGGATGGACAAGCTCGCCGGTCGCATCGACATTCTGCATTTGAAGGATGTTATGCTCAAGTGCGAGGGCGGTCACTTCTTTGGCACCATGACCGAGGTCGGCAACGGAACGGTCGATTGGAAGAAGGTCATTGAAAAGGCGGAGAAGATCGGCGTGAAGCATTATATCGTTGAGCAGGATGCCAACTTTGCAAACGGCAATCCGTTTGACAGCATTAAGACCAGCGCAGAGTATCTGAAGCAGTTTATGCATTAAGCATCGATTTTTTCGTGGAGAGAGGTAAAGGCTTTTTACTTCTCTCCACTTTTTTTGTTCGGAGCTTCCGCGCATAAAAGCTCCCTTGCCCACGCACACTATAAAAAACGGCAAGGGAGCTTTTTTATGGTCAATGTTCTTCTACGCACCATTCTTTTGTATATACTCATTGTTTTTCTTATGCGTTTGACCGGCAAACGGCAGATCGGGCAATTGGAGCTGACCGAGCTGGTCACCGCCTTTATGATATCCGAGCTTGCCGCATATCCCATTTCCAATAATGCCACGCCGCTTTTGTATGGCGTGATACCGGCAGTGACATTGGTGTGCTTGGAGGTCTTTTTTTCCTATGCCTCCATGAAATTTCGCCCCTTTCGCCGTGCGTTGACCGGAAATGCCGTGCCGCTCGTGCGAAACGGAAGGCTTGATCAAGTGCAGATGAGCAAGGCACGTATCACGCTTGAGGAATTAGTCAGTGCCTCCCGCATGGCGGGGATTTCGTGTCTTGCGGATGTGTCGTATGCCTTTTTGGAGCCGAGTGGAACCATCTCCGTTCTGCCCAAAAGCGAAGCGGTATCGCCGAGTGCAAAGGCTCTGGGGCAGAGCGTGAACGAGAGCGGCGCCGGGCATTCGCTCATCTTAGATGGTGAGGTGGATGACCGGACGCTAAAGACGCTGGGACTGGGGCGGCAATGGCTGTTGCATACGCTCCGGTCGAATGGATTCAGTCGTGCAGAGGAGATCTTTTACATGGAGATCAACGACCAAAAGGAGCTGTTCTTTGTGCGAAAAGAGGACAAGGCGCCAAAGAACGAGAAAGGACAGGGATGAATATGCGGACTGTTTGTATAGCAAGCGTGCTTTTTGCTGCCGTATTGGTGTTTACAGGGGTCAATGCAGGGTGTCTGAAGGGGTGTTTTGAAGAAACAGAGGCGCTTTTGGATAAGCTTCCGACCACGACTACGGCACTCGAACAGATGGAGGCTGGAGAGCTTCGGAATGTAGGAAAGCAATTAGAGCTTATTTTAGTCCGGTGGAAAAAGCACACGCTGTATTTCAGCCTGACTATGGAGCATACGGCATACCGCGATTTTTTGAACGCCTTTCTGTTAGGACAGCTTTACTTTGAAGCTGGGGAATATCCGGCCTTTTTAGCGCAATTAGGCGCTTCACGCGAAATCATAGAGCATCTGCGGCAGGACGAAAGCATCGGTATCGGAACGCTTTTATGAAAAAGAAAAAATCCGCTATTTATGAAAACATAAATAACGGATCCAAAGAATCGCAATAAGCTCAAGGTTTGCGCACAAATTACTTCATGGCGTTGAGCTTAACGGTAAACTGGCTCTTCTTTCTTGCACCTGCATTGATA
>CAZAWG010000064.1:0-7521 GCA_964488785.1 uncultured Oscillospiraceae bacterium
GTTTAAACTCCCGTGCAAGACGCGACCGGCCTATTCCGGCATAGCTTGCAACCGCCTCCACACTGATGGCTGAGGCATAGTTATACATTAAATATTCAAGTCCCTTTTTCGCATGGAGAGCGGAAGGGCTTTCACCTGCCTTATCCGAAAGTGTGGCATAGCCTTCAAGCATAGCCAAAAGGAGCCGTGAGCATTCCAAACGGGTTTTCAGGGTTCGGTATTTTTCATCGGTATGGGTGATCTCGATGATACGCTCAAAGATAGCGCAAAGCTGAGGGTCCTGTATCTTTTTTTCATAGCTAACGTCCTCGGGAGCATAGCCGCATTCCAGGTGGAACCGGGGAGAGAGGATGAGAAAATAATATTCAACATGGCTATTTGTCAAAAAGATATGGGAGGTATCGGAATTAGCCACGACGATATCCCCTTGTGCAAAGGGAACGATCTCATTCTCGTTTTCCATATAGCCCTCTCCGCCGGTACAGAGAACGATCTCGATATCACGGTGGCGATTCGAATAAAAGACAGCGTCCCCTGCGTTTCGATAGCCGAAATGGCAGAAGCACGGCAACCCATTTTCGGCGTATTGGCGGATCTCGTATTGACAGGTATGCACACGCTTAACTCCCTTCTTTTTTATCTTTTTATCATTATAGCATATTTTTCTGAATTTGCAATACCAAGAACGCGACTTTTCATTTTTTATTTTGCAAACTCTTAACGCTGATATTGCACCGGCTTCTCCCGTGCAAGTTTGTGTTAGTCTTTACAGAAAATCTGTTATTGACAAGGACACGATTCTAGTGTAAAATATAAGTAGAATCCATAAATTACACAAGATCAAGGAGATGATTGTTGTGAAAAACACAAAGAAAGCTCTATTCTTTGCTGCCCTTGCGGCTACTCTTGCCATGAGCGCGTTTGCACAAAGCTTTGAGAAGAATAAGACCTATTCCGATGGTCTGTTTTCGGATGTTCCGACAAGCGAATGGTACGCCGGTGAGGTCCGCTCGACCTATGAATTAGGGCTGATGAACGGCATCGGGGATGGGCTGTTTGACCCGAACGGCTCGGTCACGGTCGCAGAAGCTGTTACCATGGCGGCGCGCGCTCATGCCATCTACACCGGAGCCACGATCCCGGAAGCAGAGGGCGAATGGTATCAGATGTATGTAAGCTACGCCACAGCGAACAGCTTTGTTAGCGAGGGACAATTCGACTCCTTCGACCGTCCTGCGAAACGCCATGAGGTAGCACAGCTATTTGAAAACGCCATGCCGGACGGCTATTATACGCAGAAAAACACCGTTTCCGAAATTCCGGATGTATCCGAAAGCCGCGCTTATGCCGATGAGCTTCTCACGCTGTATCGCGCCGGAGTCGTCATGGGTTCGGACAGCTACGGCAATTTCCATCCCACCGACAATATCACCCGTGCCGAGGCAGCTGCGATTTTGAACCGTGTGGCACTTCCGGAAAATCGCCTTCAGAAAACGTTAGACGTCTATTCCCCGGACGGTGCGTACTTGCTCGTCTACAACGACAGCTTTGACTCCTGGGGCGGCAAGGAAGGCATCAATTCCGGCTGGACACTCGACAACCGGGGCGGCTCGCCGCGTACCAGCATTTCCGACAGCTATGGTTCGCTTGCCGATGTCAGCCGCGAATACGGAACAGCCATGATCCGCGAGTTCAACAACACCACCACCGGACTTGTGCAAATGGAAGCCACCTTCTCCATCTCGGAAAACAGCGATGGCATTTACATGGATTTCCGCAACAAGGATGGAAATCCGGTCTACCGCTTAGAAGCCCAAAACGACACCTGGACGTATTTGATGGCGGATGGCACCACAAAGGACATCTACCCCTTCGATGAGGGTGAGACGGCGTTCACCTTCAAGCTGCTCATCGATTTAGACAACGCACGCAGCACCACCCTCATCAACGGCAAGGATTGCGGCACGCTTCCGCTTGCAACGGCCGGCAAAGCCAAGGATACAAATCTCCAAACCTACCGCTACGGTACGACCGAGGAGAGCTTAGGCGTTATTCGCGGCACCTCCATGTTCATGGCGGTCAACTATGCGGTTTATGATGGCGGCTGCACCGTAGAACCCGGAAAAAGCAAATATGAGTCCTTCCGACCGGTCTCCGGCACGGCGGTAGCCGAAAGCGCGATCTTGCTCAAAAACGGACAGGGCGGCTCCTTCACCTTTGCAAGCGGTGCAGCTCCGGTCGCCACCTTCACGGCAGACGACAAGAACTTCTATGTCAACGGTCAGATGGTCTATGAGAATTATGTGCGCACGGTCATGTACACCTTCCGTTTGGAGATGGACACCGAAGCGCAGAGCATTTGTGTGCGCGTGAACGGACGCATCGTGGCGACTGTTCCGTTTGCCTCCGAGGCTACTGCTATTGACAACTATACCATCGCGAGTCCGAGCGAAACCGACTCCTTCTCGCCCTACTATATGCGCATCTTCGAAAAGAAGCTCGCCGAGGATTATGTACCCGAACCGGTAAGACCGGCAGGCGAGGATAAATACAACGTCGGTATCAACATCTGTTCCCTCTGGCGCAATGGTATGCATTCCGGCTGGGCTTGCATCACACCGTATGACGATATTCGTCCGGTGCTTGGCTACTACGACGAGGGCAACCCGGAAACAGCGGACTGGGAGATCAAATATATGGTCGAGCATGGTATCGACTATCAGGCCTTCTGCTGGTTCCCCGGACGAAACACCGTGCCGATCGACGTATTCTCCAACGATTATCACTTAAAGGATGGCTACATGAATGCGGAATACTCCTACATGATGAAGTATTGCCTGATCTATGAAGCCTCCAGCGGTGCCAAGCCGCAGAATATGCAGCAGTGGAAGGATCACTTCGTCCCATGCCTCATCGAGCATTATTTCAAGGATGAGCGCTATATGACCATCGACAACCGGTTACTGTTCTATGTATTCACGCCGGACAAGCTATACGGTCAGGATGGACTCGGCAGTGTCGAGCTTTGCCGCGAAGCACTCGATTATCTGGAGGAAGAGGTCAAGAAGTTAGGCTTTGACGGCATGATCTATATTGGAAGCAACGCCGCCTCCAGCGAAAAGTTAGCCGCCGCCGGCTTTGATGCCACCTCCGCCTACAACTGGGGAACGAACGGCTATCAGCTGGAAACCAACAAGAATGCAAACCTTTCGAACGCTAAGGACACAAACGTCTACACCATTCCCACCCTTTCGGTCGGCTTTAACAGTGTCGGCTGGAGCGGTGTACGCACGCCGCTCATGACCAAGGAGGACATGAAGGCGACTGCGACCTGGCTACGCGATGAATTCGCGCCGAAATACGCAAAGAAGGACAGCTGGCAGGAGAACCTGTTCATGATCTCCACCTGGAACGAATACGGTGAAGGCACATACATCATGCCGTGCGAGAGCTTGAACGGCTTCGGCTATCTGGATGCACTGCGCAGTGTATTCACAGAGGAAGCACCGAATGCCTCTCTCAACACCATCCCCACGGCAAACCAGCTATCCCGCATCAACCGGATGTATCCGCAGCATAAACGCCTGCTTCGCAAGAACGGCGATTATGTAAAGCCGGAGACAGAGATCGATCTTTCGACCTATGAGAACGTTTTGACGGTCAAGCCGGGCACACATCCGGGTGCGATCAATCCGGCCGGCATTGAGAACTTCGCAAAGCACGAGGACGGTTCCATCAGCGGAAAGACCAATTCGCCGGACAACTACCTGGCGTTTGGCAACGGAAACAACCTCGATCTTTCTACGGCGACATTAGTCAAAATTCGCGCCAAACTCCCGGTCGGCAAAGCCATGCGGATGTATTTCACCACCGTTGAGGATCAGAGCTGGAACGAAAGCAAGGCCTTTACCGCCACGGCTTCCGAAACAGCTGATTTTGCTGAATATTATTATGATTTCAGTGCCAACAAAAACTGGACCGGCACGCTGCTATGGTATCGGTTAGACCCATCCGGTTCGGCCGGCGATGAATTTGTCATCGAGAGCATTGAATTTTTAGGCACCGAAAGTGCGCCGCCGGAAGAAAAGCTGACATTGACGATCAACGGAAACGCAGTGGACATGAAGCTTCCGCCGCAAAAGAGTGCTACCGGCGATTATCTCATCGCCTTTGATCCGTCCATTGGATTGGAATTCTTATTCAACACCTATTGCGAATGGGATAAGGCGACAAGCACACTCACCATCAACGGCTGCGGTCACACGGTAAAATATATCGTTGGCAAGGATTTCTACTATGTAGACGGCAAGGACAAGAAGCTCGGCTACAAATTAGAGGCATTTGACGGGCTGCCGATGATCCCACTTCAGAAATTCTGCGAGGATATGGGCTACACCTTTGAAATGACCGAAAACGGACCGTCCGTCATCACGACCGAAGCGACAGTCAAAGCCGATTTCTACGCCGCAAAGCAATCGCGCACGCCCTACAGCTGGGAATTCAACGTCAACGGTGACAACGAGGGCTGGAACACCAGCCACATGACCCTACTCACCTCGGACGGCTATATGTCGTGTCAATCCAATTCCAATTTTGGCGACCCGGCGTTATATTTGAGCATTGCACCGTTTGAGGCCGAAAAATACACCAAGATCGCTTTCCGCGTACGCTATGATTACACGCCGTCCATGGTCGAGGTCAAGGATGAGGATGGCAACCCGACCGGCGAGATGCGCGAACGTGAGGAAGCGCTAACCATGTATTTTGCGACCTCCTCCGAACCGAGCCTCAGCGAGAGCAAGACCTTAAAGCTGACCTTGAAGGGTCACTCCTCCAACGGCGAATGGGAGGAATACGAAGCAGAGATCTCAAACAAGTCCTGGAAGGACAAGATCACATCTCTGCGCTTTGACCCCTTCAACGCGCCGGGCAAGATCGATGTGGATTACATCCGCATTTTAGAGGATCCCGACTACGAGACAAAGAAGAATGCTCCCAAGCCCTTTGAGATCGTCAATCCGGATGCTGAGGGCGACAAGATCGGCTTTATTTCCCACAACGCTGCCGTCAGTATTGTGATGGATCCCATCGATGGAAGCGACAACTGCTATGCATTCCTTCCGAAGAACGATTCGAAGGTCTGGACGTATGCCATGCATGACGTATACTTCACGAATGGAGCGACCTATCTCATCGAATACGACATTGCTTTTGCCTCTTTAGGCACCGACACAAACGTACCGGCCGATGAAAAGGAAGGCTCGTCGTTATGCAACTTCCAATTTGAAGGTGCCGACCATGTGGTAGAAGGGTCATCCGCAAGCTTTGTGTCACAGGGCGACTGGCATCACGTTTCCACCAAGTACACCGTATCTCTCAAGGAAGGCGAGACCACCAAAGGACGCTTCTCCATCTTCTCCAATCCGCTTGATGAAAAGGGCGTTGGGTTCTATTTGGACAATGTGAAGGTGACTGAGATACTGCCGAAGAACTAAACAAAAAGTGCTGCAGCGAATTGCTGCAGCACTTTTTATTATTCATGAAAACAGTTTATGGGGACGATCAGAACTTGGGGAAACCTTTTTGGCGGAAAGCGCGTTCTAACATACACGCCAGTGCCAGCTTAAAAAAGTCACCCGGCAAAAACGGAAGTACACAGATACAAAGTGCCTTCGTAAGGGTATAGGAACCGGTCATGAAAAGCATGAACCAGACCGTACCCAAAGCATACAGGCAAACGGTTCCAAGAAGCAGGGCAAGCGCCTTTCCACACATCCTTGCAGGAAAGCGATCCACAAGAAGACCGCCGACCAAGGCACACGCCAGATATCCCACAAGATACCCACCGGTCGGACCGACCAGGACGGCAAGTCCTCCCCGAGCCCCGGAAAACACCGGCATACCTACAGACCCTATCATGAGATACACACCCACCGGGATGACACTACGCACGCCAAGAAAGACGATCGAAAGATACAGCACAAGGGTTGCAAGTGTGATCGGCACCGCGCCCACCGGCAGAGCTAACGGAGAAAGGACGCACAACACTGCGGCAAAGAGGGCATATTTCGTAAGCAAGCGAAGCTTTATGTGCGTTTTCAACCCTTTGCACCGCGTCCTAAGGTCACGCCCTTTAAGATATTGGTATCAAACGAGAAATTGAGGCTATCCTCCTTACGGGCGCGCTTGAAAGCAAGGCGAATGAGCCGGTCAAGCAGGTCGGAAAAAGGCACCCCACTGGCTTCCCACAGGTAATAAGCAAGTGAACCTGGAATGGTATTGAGTTCATTTAAGTACAATGCGCCGCTCACGGTATCATACAGATAATCGATACGCGTAACTCCTGCGCAGCCGATGGCGGCAAAGGCGCGGACGGAGTAGTCCTTAACACGCTGTTCGATCTCAACCGGGATCTCGGCCGGGATCTTACGCTTTAAGGTCGCCATACCGGAGGAGCCTTTACAGCCGCCGGTCTTAGCGCCGCACTTGGCACCCGTCTTTGCCCCATCCCCCTTCGAGCCGCCGACGTATTTATCGGCATACGAAAGGATCTCATCCGAGCCGACCGGTTCCTCGCAGACAGAGGCTTCGGCTCCATCGATATCGCCGAGCACAGCGCAGTTGATCTCCTTCAAATTCTGGACGGCATTTTCAATGAGCGCCGTTTCCGCAAACGAAAAGGCGTGTTCAATGGCACGGCGCAAGGCGGTGCGATCGGTCGCTTTGGTAATGCCCACGCTGGAGCCGAGATTGAGTGGCTTAACGATGACCGGATAGGAAGTCTGTGCTTCTACGCGCGCAAGCGTTTCCTCCGGTGCGTCATAATAGCTTTTGCCGGTGATGCACACGCAATCAAGCACAGGGATACCATACGGCTTTAGGATGGCTTTGGTTGCGGCCTTATCCATACCGATGGCGCTGGCGGTGACATCACAGCCGACAAACGGAATGCCGATGATCTTGAAATAGCCCTGCAGGCTGCCATCCTCCACGTTCGTTCCATGGACGACCGGAAAAGCGACCTCGATCTCAGCAAGGATATTGTCGGAAAACTTCTTTTCCGGATAGCGAACCAAATAAAAATGTCCCTTTTCTTCCACCAAATTGACACGTTCGGCGCCGGAAAGCAGCGCGGGAATATCCGAATAGGCCTCGATCTCACCGATCCGACCGCCGGTATACATATGTCCTTCTTTCGAGATATACACGGGAACGAGAGCGTATTTTTCGGTATTTATGGCATACATAGCCTGAAGTCCCGAAATGACCGAGACTTCATGCTCAACGCTTCTGCCGCCAAAGAAAAAGCCGACTCTGATCTTACCGAGATCGGCGGTATTTCGTCTTTTATTCATCTTACTTACCTCTTTCATAATAATGCGTAATTATTGATTCTGCGAAGCCGGAGGCTTCAGCGTTCTCCAAAGGGGAACGGATTTGTTCTTTTTGCCTTTTCATTTGATTTTGGACGGTCTTTGGCGCACAAAAGCTTGCCACCGGCAAGCTTTAGCACGTCCCAGC
>CAZAWG010000065.1:0-7494 GCA_964488785.1 uncultured Oscillospiraceae bacterium
CTTCTAATAAGGCTTCCACCTCCGCAGAGGTCGCGCCGCCTGCATTGATCACAAAGCCGGCGTGCTTTTCCGATACCTGTGCGCCGCCGACCGAAAAGCCTTTCAGACCGCACTTTTCAATGAGTTCCCCGGCAAAATAGCCTTCCGGGCGTTTGAACGCACTTCCACAGGAAGGAAATTCAAGCGGCTGCTTTTCCTTGCGACGGCGCATAAATTCCTTTGCGCTTTCGAGTGCCGTGGCTCCTTCATCACGTGCAAGCACCAAATAAGCCCCTAAGATCACACCTTTTTTCTGTTGGAACACCGAGGTACGATAGCCAAACGCACACTCTTCTGCCGAAAGCTCACAAATTCTGTCGCGTTCGCTGTCGTAAAAGCACACCGAGCGCACCACAGCGGACATTTCCGAGCCATATGCCCCGGCATTCATATAAACGGCACCGCCGACCGTTCCGGGAATTCCATAGGCAAACGACAGTCCGGCATATCCGGCACGGCACGTATCGAGGGCAAGCTTTGTCAGACCTATCCCACACGAAGCATATATAAGAGCCCCGTTTTCCGTTTCGGTCACCGTCTGCTCGCGAAGCTGTGTTGTCACCACCGGTACAAAGGGGAGTTCCCCCTCCGGCAAAAGGACATTGGAAAGGTTCCCCAGCACATAAAACGGACGTTTTTCCGCTTTTAATGCACGAACCGTCCGGACAAGCTCTTCTTCGGTTTCCGGAAAGCTGGCTTCGGGAGCCATACCCCCGGTTTTCATGGAGGAAAGGGGTGCCATGGGGACATTATATTGTGATGGCATGATAGAACACACTCCGTTTGCAAAATTATTCGTTTTCGCATGAAAGGGGGATGTAAAAAAACGTATCAGTTTTTCTACATCCCCCTCTTGAGAAGGTAAAGGTTAAATAAGCGAGCTTCTTTTAAGCAAGATATTCCTTCAAGCTTGCCGGGATCTTTTCGACTTCAACCGATGCCGTCATGGTGAAATTCACATTCTGCGCTGCCAAAAGGGGCGTTACCTTTCCGGCAAAGGCTTCAAAGCCGTCCATATCGTTCTTGCAGATTTTCAATGCGGAATCTATAAATAGATCGGTGAGGTCATAGTTGCTGGCCAAAAGACCGCATACAAAGCCATATAGCTTCTCCCAATCGTCTACGCCATAATCCGAAATATTGATAAGTCTGGTAGCCGAACCGATCTCATGCATAAGCTTGGTACCCAATTCGATGCAGACAACACTTCCCTTAGTCGTACTCTGAGCGGAATTCACCATTTCGATGAGGTTTTTGGTTTTTCCAGAGCCTTTCAGTCCGGCGAAGATCTTTAACATAGTGACTGCCCCTTTACATAGTTATTTGTTAAGAATCATCGTTCTTAACTACACTTATATCATACACTTTTTTGTGCGAATTGTCAAGATGTTTTTGAAAATATCATGCATTTTGTTGCAAATTTCACTTTTTTCACAAAATTCTTTCAGAGTAGTCCCCGAAAAAGCCACCCGTCAAAGAGCTTTGAGAATGTAGTCCCTTCTGCTTTTTTATAAGAAAAAATCCATTTCAGCTTTATGCGTTTTTACGGAATGCTCTTGTATTCACCAAAAAAATGTGTTATGATATATAAGTAAAGTTGTATGCTCTTTTCGGAGGTGATCGTATGAATTTGGAAACCCTTGCCGCTCTTGCCGGCGTGTCGGTCGGCACGGTATCCAAGGCGTTTTCGGGAAGCGGGGAGATCAGCGAAAAAACACGCGAACGGATTTTTACGATCGCTCGCGAAAACGGCTGCTTCGATAAGTATAATAAAAACCGGTTTCCCAAGAAGATCATCGCCGTGCTGTGCCCGGAGGTGACCAGCGCCTACTATACCGCTATTCTGTCCCTTTTGGAAAAAGAGATCACTGTCCGCGGTGGTATTTGCCTTGTGTCGGTCACTTCGTTTCTGCCGGAACGTGAAAAAGAACTGTTTGACTACTATGCCGGCTATTGCCGCGCCGATGGTATCATCTTGGTCAATCAGAATGCGCGTATCGATAACGTCGTGCGTACCCCGGCGGTCAGCCTTATGTGTAACGAAAAAGCAGCGCAAAGCCGCAATATCGACCGGATTGATTCGGATATGTCCGATTCCATCCATGAAGCCGTTGCTTATCTAAAATCCCTGGGAGCGGAGTGTATCGGCTTTGTCGGCGAAAAAAAGACCTCCTCCAAGCTGACACTTTTCAAAAAAGCCATGCTTGCCGAAAAAATGAATATAGACGAACGCTTTGTGTTTGTCAGCGAACACCGCTTTGAAAAAGCCGGTGAGGACTGCGCAAACACATGGCTCGCCGCCGATAGCCTGCCACAGGCCGTCCTTGCCGCCTATGATTATATCGCCATCGGGCTTATCAAACGCTTAAAGGCAGCAGGACTGTCGGTGCCGGAGCAGCTGTCGGTCGTCGGTATGGATGATATTCCACTTGCCGCTTATTTCGATCCTCCTCTCAGCTCCATTCGCAGTAATACCGATGAAGCCTGCCGTATGGCGGTAGAGCTGATCCTAAAAAAGATCGATAACCAGTATTTCAGCACACGCCAAAGACTGTCGGTGCCGTCCGAATTCGTCCTTCGCGATTCCTGTGCTAAAGTTTCTTCTACTACATAATAAGGAGCTATCCATACCATGAAGCTTAAATCATGCCTTGCTTTTTTCCTCTGTACCCTCTTGCTCTTCACGACCATATTGCCTGTATCGGCATCACAGCCCTCCCGCGAAGCCGTCAACACCATCCTTTCGGAAACCGCCGCCACCTTGGAAAAAACGCCTGCCACGGTCGGCTCGATCGGGGGAGAGTGGGCGATTCTGGGACTGGCTCGCTCCGGTCTGGGAAGTGCTTCTTACTTCGAAGCCTATCGTAAGACCCTTCGCCAGTATGTCCGCGCCTGCGACGGCGTTCTGCATAAACGTAAATATACCGAATATGCCCGCGTGACTCTGGCGCTCACCGTTTTGGGAGAGAATCCAGAGCAGTTCGCCGGGTATGATATCGCCACCTGCCTTGGCGACACACAAAAGATACTTGCACAGGGAACAAGCGCTGCAGTGTGGGCACTCGTTGCCTTGGATGGGGCTGACCTTTCCGAACAATATGCTGCCGCACGCGAAGTCTATCTCGATAAGGTGCTTTCCTCGGCTCGCAAGGACGGCGGCTTTTCTTTGACAGACGCTGTCGCCTCGGATACCGATCTGACGGCTATGGCATTGATCGCACTCGCTCCTTATGGGGACCGCGAATCCATAAAAGCAGCCGTTCAAAACGGTTTTGACTTTCTTTCCCGTGTGCAGCTCGCCGATGGCGGCTTTGCTACCGCCGGAAAGCCTACCGCCGAAAGCACGGCACAGGTGTTGACCGCTTTGTGTACCTATGGCATTTCCGTAGAAGATGAACGCTTTGTCAAAAACGGACATACCGTCTTAGAGGCACTGCTCCAATATCATACGCCAAACGGCTTTCACCATACGATGGATGACACCTCTCCCAACGCCATGGCTACCGAGCAAAGCTTTTATGCGCTGACCGCCTATACGCGTGCGTGCGATGGAAAAAAGGCGCTCTTTGACCTTTCGGATGCCGCCGAAAACATAAATGCTACCGCTGGCGCCGGACAGTCCGGATCGGGACTTGCCGGAAAGGATCCGGCGATCTCTTCACTTCCTGTCCGTTTTCCTGAAAAAACCTTTGCGGATATCGCCGCTCATCCGGATAAAAGAGCCATCGAAGCGTTGACCGCTCGCGGTATCTTAAACGGACGGAACGACACCACCTTCGACCCGAACGGGAAAGTCACACGCGCGGAATTCTGTGCCATGACCGTTCGCGCTTTGGGAATGGATGCACAAAAAAGTGGAGCCGCACCGTTTGACGACGTGGAGCAAAACGCCTGGTATGCTCCCTTTGTGAATACAGCTTATGCCTATGGTATCGTCAATGGGCTTTCGGAGCATACCTTTGCGCCCGGCGGAAGCATATCGCGCGAACAGGCTCTTGTGATGCTTTCCCACGCCGCAGGGCTGTGCGGTCTGAAGGATACGCTGTCGGAGGAAGCTGTGCGTATGGCATTAGCCCCCTTTTCAGATGCTTCCTCCATCAGCACGTGGGCAAAAAACGAAACCGCCTTTTGCCTGGCACATGGCATTTACCGCTCCGAGGAAGCCTTTTTTCAGCCGACAGAAGCGGAAAGCCGCGCCGGTCTTGCGACTATGCTGTTCGGACTTTTAAATGCCGCCGATCTGCTGTAAACGCCCTTATCAAGATAACAGGAGGATATTCATGAAAGCTTTTTTGAAGGAATATGGAATCTATTTTGTGGCAGGCGCGGTTGTCGGTGCTATCCTGTCAGGCGTGTTTTTTGCGGAACGCTCGGGATACGAAAAGAATGTGGAGCCTTCCGAGGATACGACTATATCCACCGTATCTTCTCCGGAGGAAGCAGAAACAAAAGAAACATCGCTCGATAAGCCGGAGCCTGAAGAAACAGAGTCCGACAATGCGACTTCTGACCCGGTATCAAAGACAGAGAAAAACGATAAGAAAGAACCGGAGCCTGAAGAAAAGCCACAACCCACTTTGTCGGCAGAACAACCGGAGTCTTTGCCGGAGAAGCTCGATACCCCCAATGAGCCGGAGCCAAGCCCGGTCGTTCCTTCTTCTCCGACCGAACCGGAGATACCGGCTTCCGATACGCCGACCACCCCCGCACCGGAGCTCTCTGCCGGCACTCCCGGCACTACGCCCTCGGCGGAACCGGAGTCCGCAAGTCCCCCATTGTCCCTGCCCGCCTCGGATTCCGCGCCGGGCACGCCGGTCGGGGAAATGTGCATCACGCTTACCGTGCGGTGCGATACGTTGTTAACGTCGTCAGCCCTGGATGCGGATAAGGCCGAATTGGTGCCGGAGAACGGCATTCTGTTTGAGAAAGAACACGTTGCGTTTCAGGAAAACGAAAGCGTGTTCGAGGTGTTGGCACGCGAAATGCGCGCACATAAAATTCCTATGGAGTATGTGTCCTCTCCTCTGTATGGCACAGCCTACATCGAGGGGATCGGAAACCTGTATGAATTCGATGCCGGTGAGCTGTCCGGCTGGATGTACCGCGTCAACGGAGAGTTTCCCCATTACGGCTGCTCTAAATATACCTTGAAAAACGGCGATGTCGTCGAATGGTTGTATACCTGCGACCTGGGGCGCGACGTGGGCGCAGAGGACGGCGACCTTGAGGCACAGAGAAATGACTGATTTCACAGATCTTCATCCGCTCACCCTGTTCGTGTATTATCTGCTCTTACTTGTTTTCGGCATGACACTCACCCATCCGGTGTTCGTGTGCCTTTCGGTGTGCTTGACCGGGATAAGCTTTGTGCTTCTCAAAAAAAGCGGAGGCGCAAAAACCCTTTTTTCTCTGCTTTTACCCTTGTCCCTGCTTGCTGCCCTCATCAATCCGTTGTTCAGCCACGCCGGACAAACCATACTTGCCTATTTTCCCAGCGGAAACGCCTTGACACTTGAATCCATCCTGTATGGACTCAATGCCGCCGGTAGCTTTTTTACAACACTTGCCGCTTGCTTTTGCGTGTCGGTCGTCATGACGGACGATAAGTGGATCGCCTTGTTCGGTCGCTTCGCCCCATCGGTGTCCCTTCTTTTGTCCATGACCTTTCGCTTTGTGCCGCGCTTTCAAAAGGAAGCTCAAAAATTGACACAAACGCATAAATGCTTTGTGCCAACCACAAAAAAACCCTTTACGCGCCTGAAAAATGCACTCCATACCTTTTCCACACTCGTGACGAAAACACTTGAAAACGCGCTGTTCACCGCCGATAGCATGAAAGCGCGCGGCTATGGGCTTCCCGGACGTACCGCCTTTTCACTGTTTTCGTTTCATAAACAGGATGCCATCGTTCTCACTTTGACACTGCTGTTGGCTTCTTATGTGGCGCTTGGTGCTTTGAGCGGCAAGGTCGCGTTTCGCTTTTATCCCCATATCCGCGCAACCGATATTACCCCCTATAGCATCCGTGTTTTTTTTGCCTATGCGCTGTTTTGCGCTTTGCCCTGTATCACCCGGGGAAAGGAGATGGTTCGATGGAAATACTTCGTGTCCAAAACTTAAGCTTTTCCTATCCGAATTCCGATACAAAAGCCCTGTCCGGCGTCTCCTTTTCGATCGAACGCGGCTCCTTCGTCACGCTTTGCGGCTATTCCGGAAGCGGAAAATCCACACTCCTTCGCCATTTGAAGCCGGAGCTTTCCCCAAAAGGACAAAAAAGCGGGACCGTCCTTTTTGAGGGTGTCCCCCTTGAAACGCTCGATGCACAAAAAACGTGCGCTAAGCTCGGCTATATCGCCCAAAACAGCGCCGATCAGATCGTCACCGACCGCGTCTGGCACGAGTTGGCGTTTGGATTAGAAAGCCTTGGCGTTCCCAATGACCGGATACGCGCCCGGGTCGCCGAGATCGCAGGCTTCTTCGGCATTTCCGGACTGTTTCATAAGCATACCAACGAATTGTCCGGTGGAGAAGAACAATTGGTGTGCCTTGCTTCGGTCATGGTCATGCAGCCGGAAATACTCCTGCTGGATGAACCGACCGCTAAGCTCGACCCCATCGCCGCTTCTTCTTTTTTGCAAGCCCTCTCACGCTTGAACCGTGAGCTTGGAACTACGATCCTTCTCAGCGAACAGCGTACCGCCGAAGCCTTTGTGCTGTCTGACCGCGTTTTGGTCATGGAAAGCGGACAACTCGTTGCCGATGCTCCTCCTTGCACCGTGGCCGATACGCTCTTTCGTGCCCATAGCCCTATGACCGCGGCTTTGCCCTGCCCCACACGCGTCTATTATGCATCCTCTCCCACTCCGACAAATGCCCCCCTTACCGAACGAGAGGGACGCGCCTGGCTGGAAAAGCAGACACTTGACCGGACAGCTCTCCCGGACGAATCACCCTCTTTCGAAAAAACGACCACCTTGGAGGCAAAAGGCGTTTTCTTCCGCTATGAAAAAAACGCTCCCTTTGTGCTTCAAAACCTCTCCCTGCGCTTGCATAAGGGGGAAATATATGCCCTGTTCGGCGCAAATGGCGCCGGAAAATCCACCGCTCTTTCGGTGCTTGCCGGAGGAAAAAAAGCGCAAAGCGGCTCCGTTTGCGTGCAAAGAGCGCACCGTGCCTGCCTTCTTCCCCAAGAGCCGTGCGACCTGTTCTGCGAGAAAAGCGTGCGCCGCGATCTGTTAGGCGTGCCCGGTGCAGACCGGGAAGCCGTAAACCGGGTGGCGCACCTGTGTCGGCTCGAAGGACTTCTCGAACGCCACCCCTATGACCTGTCCGGCGGCGAACGACAGCGTGCCGCCTTGGCAAAGGTGCTGTTGACCGGCGCGGATATTCTTCTCTTAGACGAACCGACCAAGGGCATGGATGCCGCCTTTAAAAAGGAGCTTGCAGTGCTTCTTC
>CAZAWG010000066.1:0-7474 GCA_964488785.1 uncultured Oscillospiraceae bacterium
GGCGGTCTTATGACGGCCTACAGCGCTTATGAAAAAAACAAGGACGCCAAGATCTGCATCATCGACCGCGGCAGTCCCATCGATAAGCGTACCTGCCCGATCATTGCCAAAAAAGCAGATAAATGCGTTTCCTGCAAGTCCTGCGGCATTATGCAGGGCTTAGGCGGCTGCGGCGCGTATTCGGATGGAAAATTCATCATTTCCACCGAGTACGGCGGTTGGCTGCCCAACTATTTGGGCCCGGAAGCGACCATCGATTACATTGAAAAATTGGATCGTATTTTAGTCTCTTATGGCGCACATGAAAATGTGTATATGCCCAGCGATGAGATCAAGCTCGAATGCTTGAAATACGATCTTCGTCTGCTTCAGGCACGTGTTAAGCACTTAGGCACCGATGGCAATTTCAAGACTATGTCGCGCCTGATTGCCGATCTTGCTACCAAGGTCGATATCTTTACCCACGAGGATGTGACGGATATCGACGAGGGAAAGCGGGTGGTTCGCTCGGATAAAGAGGAATACCACTATGGGAAATTGGTCATTGCGGTCGGGCGTGTCGGCTCGGGCTGGTTTGGCGACCTGTGCCGCCGCAAGGGTATTCCGGTGGCGAACAATCAGGTAGATATCGGTGTGCGCGTCGAGCTGCCGCGCCTTGTCTGGCGGCATATCTCTAAGGTCATTTATGAGCCGAAGATCTTATATCGCACCAAAAAGTACGGCGATATCTGCCGTATGTTCTGCTTCAACGATGGCGGCGAGGTGGTCATGGAAAATTCCGATGGCATTATGACAGTCAACGGCCACGCCAATAACGATGAAGCAAAGAAAACCGAGAATACCAACTTTGCGCTCCTGTCTACCGTCAACTTTACCCAGCCCTTCGAGGAACCCATCGCCTATGCTAAGCACGTCGCGCACCTAAGCAACATGGTCAGCGGCGGGGGCGTTCTGGTGCAGCGCTTTGGCGACCTGTTGGACGGCAAGCGCACCAACGAACACCGTATCAGCCAGTCTACCGTGCGTCCGACCCTCCAGGCGGTGCCGGGTGACCTGTCGCTGTGCATCCCCAAACGCCAGCTCGATAACATCATTGAAACTATGTATGCCATCAATAACATCGCACCCGGAACCTCTAATTACGATACGCTTCTGTATGGCGTGGAGGCAAAATACTATTCCGTGCGCCCGAAATTCATCACGGAGGATTTCCAGATTGCGGACGGCGTGTATGCCATCGGTGACGGAAGCGGCGTAACGCGCGGTCTGTCTCAGGCCGGCGCGATGGGGCTTTTTGTCGGCGAACGGCTGTAAATTTCAGAAAAGCTTTACAAAGAAGGCTTGACAGCGCACCCTCTTTTGTGACATACTATACAGGAAAAGATGTGTTTCCGTTTATGGAAACCAAAAACAGGAGCTAAATATGCAAACAGATTTGTTTGAACAGATAAAAAATGCTTCAGAGCGGATGTCTAAAAGCCATAAGCGCATTGCCGCTTACATTTTGGATCACAGCGAAAAGGCAGCCTATCTCACAGCAACCAAGCTCGGCAGTGAGGTGGGTATTTCCGAATCCACCGTGGTTCGCTTTGCCATTGAGCTAGGCTTTTCGGGATATCCCGATTTTCAGAGTGAGCTGCAAAAGAGCTTGCGCTCAAAATTGACCGCTGTTCAGCGTATCGATGTGGCAGACAGCCTCATCGGCGAACGCAATATTCCTGCTTCGGTGGTCAGTGCGGACATCTCCAATTTGAAAACGTCGCTTGCCGACCTGGACGATGCTTCCTTTGAGCGTGCGGTGGAGGCCATCTGCGCGGCAAAGCACATTTATATCATCGGAAAACGCTCGTCTAATATGCTCGCGGATTTTATCCATCACTATTTCCGGTATATTTTTGATAATGTGCATTTGGTCAGCAGCAATACGACCATCGATATGTTTGAGGAGATCTTCCGTATTCGCAAGGACGATGTTCTCATCGCCATTTCCTATCCGCGCTATTCCAAGCGTACCAAAATGGCCGCTGAATTTGCCAAGCGCAACGGAACGACCGTCATCGCCCTGACCGACAGCGATACCGCACCCATCACGGCGTTTGCGGATATCAAGCTGTTTGCGCGCAGCGATATGGCATCCTTTGTTGATTCTCTTGTCGCACCGCTCAGCATCATCAATGCACTTATCGTGGCAGTCGGACGAAAGAACCGCTTGTCTCTCGAAAAGACCTTTAATGAATTAGAACAGATCTGGGACGAGTACGATGTGTACGAAGCGCCCATCAGCCGCGAACAGGGGAGCCTATCTTGAATACTGTGCCAAATGCACCGCGTGTGGCGGTCATCGGCGGGGGAGCCGCCGGACTTATGTGTGCCTGCCTTGCCGCATCGGACGGCGCACAGGTGACCTTATTTGAAAAGAATCGTTCGGAGCGCGTGCTGGAAAGCGAACGGTATTTTGACAATGCCTATCTGGGAAAAAAGCTGCTCATCACCGGCAAAGGCCGTTGTAATGTGACCAATGCCTGTACCCCCGAGGAGTTCCGGCAAAGCGTGATCGCCAACCCGAAATTTTTGTATGCTGCATTCAATGCCTTCCCACCGGAGCAGGTCATGAACTATTTTGAGTCCTTGGGCGTCCCGCTCAAGGTCGAGCGTGGAGCACGGGTGTTCCCGGCATCCGATAAAGCACTGGATGTGCTTCGCGTACTCAAAAACGAATTAAAACGGACCGGCGTTCAGGTGATCAATCAAAGGATCGAAAACGTGCAGAAAAATGAGTCGCCGAACGAAGGCTTTACTTTGACGGATGAGCATGGGAAAGTCCACAAAACCGACCGCGTGGTGGTATGCACCGGAGGCTTGTCCTATCCGCAGACCGGCTCGACCGGGGATGGCTATGCCTTCGCTTCCGCTCTGGGACATACGGTGGTGCCGTGTGTGCCGTCACTCGTTCCACTTGAGTGCGAGGAGCAGGCACTCTGCTCCGGGCTTTCCGGATTATCGCTCAAAAATGTGACATTGTCCATGGTGGATACCGAGCGCAAAAAGACCGTGTATTCCAAGCTCGGCGAAATGCTGTTTACGCATTTTGGCGTGTCCGGACCGTTAGTGCTTTCCGCATCGGCACATATGCGCCCGTTTTCGCCGGGGAAATACCGTGCGGATATCGATTTAAAGCCGGCGTTGACACTGGAGCAGCTCGATGCAAAGCTTGTTTCGCTGTTCGAAGCCGACCATGCAAAGCAGCTGTCCAATCTTTTAGGTGCCATGCTTCCGAAAAGCATGACCGAGCCGTTCTGTCGGATGTGCGGACTTTCGCCGCTTGCCAAGCCCGGTTCGCTTACTAAGGCCGACCGCCGGCGATTGGCGGAAAACTTCAAACGCTTTTCCCTTCATATCACCGCCATGCGCCCTCTTTCGGAAGCTATCGTTACCGCCGGAGGCGTGAGCGTGAAGCAGATAAGTCCCTCTACCATGGAATCCAAGCTTGTGCCGGGTCTGTATTTCGCCGGCGAGGTGATGGATGTGGATGCTTATACCGGCGGCTTTAATCTGCAAATTGCTTTTTCGACGGCTTACCTTGCGGCACGCTCTGCCGCCCGTCCCTTACAGGAGGAATCCGAATGATCTCGATTGCCATTGACGGACCAAGCGGTTCGGGAAAATCGACCCTTGCCAAGGCGCTTTCCGCCCGACTCGGCTATCTGTACATCGATACCGGTGCAATGTACCGCACGGTGGGGCTGTATGCCTATCGCGCCGGCATTGATCCCAAGGATGAAAAGACCTTGCAGACACATTTTGACCGCATTTCCATTGAACTCAAATGGATCGATGGTGCCCAGCACGTTTTCTTGAACGGCGAGGATGTTTCGGAGGCGATCCGAACGCCGGAAATGTCGCTGTACGCCTCGGCGGTGTCGGCTCTGCCGCCGGTTCGCGCGTTCCTTTTGGACAGACAGCGCGATTTCGCTAAGACCACAAATGTTATTATGGATGGGCGTGATATCGGGACCGTTGTGCTGCCGAATGCCGATGTCAAGCTGTTTCTGTCGGCCGATGACCGCAAACGCGCCGAACGCCGCTATAGAGAGCTTGTGGCAAAGGGACAGAACGTTACGCCGGAAGAAGTGCTGGCCGATATGCAGAAACGCGATAAGGATGACGCGACCCGCGCCGCTTCCCCATGCGTTCCGGCAGAGGATGCAATTTTGTTTGATAACAGCGAACTCGATGAAGCTCAAACAGTAGAACGAGCCTTGGAGATTATCTATGGAAAATGCAAAACAACCGATAAACACTGAAACACCTAAGCCCTATTCGCCGCCGCCCATGCGACTGTATCGCTTTGCCGTGGGACTTCTTTCCGCTCCCCTTCGTCTCCTTATGGCGGATGTGCGCGGAACAGAGAATATGCCCCGAGAGGGCGCGTGCTTTGTCTGTGCGAACCATATTTCCAATTGGGATCCGGTGTTAGTGGCGATTGCCGTTAAACGCCCGGTCCACTATATGGCAAAGGTGCAGCTGTTCCGTGTGCCGCTTCTGGGCAAACTGCTACGCACACTCGGCGCGTTCCCGGTCGATCGGGATGCCGCCGATATCGGCGCGATCAAAACGGCTCTTACTCATATCAAGCATGAGGAGCCACTCGGCATTTTTCCGCAAGGGAAACGCTATCGAGGCGAACGCCCCGAAACTAAGGATATCAAAAACGGCGTGGGCATGATGGTCTACCGTACGCATGCGCCGGTCGTTCCGGTGGCGATCTATACGAAGGATTATAAGGTGCGCCTGTTCCGGCGCGTTTATGTGCGTGTCGGAAAGCCCATTGAATTTGAGGAATTCCAGGCAGGAGCCAAGAGTCAAGAGGAATATCAGCGCATCAGCGACTGCATCTTCGACCGTATACGCGCCTTGGATGAAAGTGCAACCGATCCCAAGGGTGAAAAAGCATGACGGAATATCACATTGAATTGGCTCGATCCTGCGGCTTCTGCTTCGGCGTGCGCCGAGCCGTGGAAATGGTGTATGATCTGCGAAAGCAAACCGATAAGAAAATCTTCGTTATGGGCGAGCTTATCCACAACGGACCGTTCATCGAGCGATTGAAAAACGATGGTATCTTCTGCATTGAGGATGAGAGCGAGTTAGAAGCGCTGTATCCGCTTCGTAAAGAGTTGATCGTGGTCATTCGTACCCATGGCGTGACCAAGCAGCTGTCCGAGCGCCTTGCGGCAGAGGGCTTTGAGGTGGTGGACGCGACCTGTCCGTTCGTCAAGCGTATCCATAAGATCGTGGATGAAAATTCGCGTGCCGGCGAGCTGACCGTGATCATCGGAGATAAGCAGCATCCGGAGGTCGTGGGTATACAAAGCTATGCACACGGTGAGGCGGTCGTATGTGCAGACGAATGTGAGTGCTTGAAGATATTGGACGAAAAGAAAACAAAAGATGAAGAAAATATCGTACTTGTGTCGCAGACTACCGGGAATAATGAAAAATATGTAAATTGTCAGAAAGTTATAAAAAAAGTATATACAACGACAAGAATTTTTGATACAATATGTAGTGTTACGGAAAATCGTCAGAATGAGGTTATGCAAATGGCGGCCCGTGCGGATGTCATGTGCGTGATCGGCGGAGCCAAAAGCTCCAACACACGTAAGCTTTATGAGATCGCACGGCTTTCCTGTCGGAACGTGTTCTTGCTTGAGAAAGCAAAGGATGTCCCGGCGGAGGAGCTACAGCACCTTTGCACAAATACATCCGGAAGGATTTTCACCGTAGGGATCACAGCAGGCGCATCCACGCCTGATGATATTATAGAGGAGGTAAAAGTCAGGATCGAGAGCGTGTTAAAAGCACTTTCGAACTGATGAAAAACAAACGATGGACACATCCATGATCAACGACGGCATGAGCTTTGAAGAAATGCTCGATGCGTCATTCAAAACTCTCAGAACAGGAGAAAGAGTCAAGGGCACTGTAACGTCTGTTACACCTACCGAGGTTCATGTGGATCTTGGTATCAAATATACCGGCATGATTCCGCTGTCCGAATTGACGGACGACCCGACCGCTAAGACCGAAGACGTTGTCAAGGTCGGCGATGAGATCGACGTTGTTGTTGTAAAGCCCAATGATGCAGAAGGCACCGTGCTTCTTTCCAAGAAGCGCATTGATGCCGATAAGAACTGGGATGCCCTTGTTGCCGCTGAGGAAGAGGGAACCGTTCTTTCCGGTAAGGTGATTGAGCTGACCAAGGGCGGACTTGTTATGATCTGCACCTTCGGTCGCGTCTTTATTCCGATCTCCCAGACCACCCTTCCGCGCCGCGAGACTCCGTATGAAGAAAAGGATCTTGCTCCGTTCGCCGGACAGACCCTCGAATTCAAGGTCATCGGCACCGATGCCCGCAAGAAGCGCGCTGTCGGCTCCGTCCGCGCAGTCGTTACCGAAAAGAGAAAGGCCGCTGAGGCTAAGTTCTGGGAAACCGCAGAGGTTGGCCAGACCTTTACCGGTAAGGTCAAGTCGATCACCAGCTACGGCGCATTCGTAGACCTTGGTGCTGTAGACGGCATGGTACATATCACCGAGCTGTCCTGGAAGCGCATCAAGAATCCGAGCGAGGTCGTTAAGGTCGGCGACGAGATCGATGTTTATATCAAGGCTCTCGATCCCGAAAGAAAGCGTATTTCTCTCGGTCATAGAATGGAAGCCGATAATCCCTGGACGATCCTTGCCGGCAAGTACAACGAGGGTGATGTTGCCGATGTTAAGATCGTCAGCCTCACGCCCTTTGGCGCTTTTGCTGAGGTCATCCCGGGTATTGATGGTCTTATCCATATTTCCCAGATCGCTGACCACAAGATCGTAAAGCCGGCTGATGAGCTTGCTATCGGCGATGTTGTAAAGGCAAAGATCACGGCAATCGACTACGAAAACAAGAAGGTCAGCCTTTCCATCCGCGCTCTTCTCGAGGCAGAGGAACCGGCTGAAGAGGTCGAAGTCGAGGACGCTGAGTAATTCCTGTCACTTTATCGGGGCTGTCACGCTTGCGGACAGCCCCTTTGTCCGTTTTACAAACTCAAAAGAGATCGTGAGGAAGTCCCATGCTTGTGCCGGATTATTATTTTGACACTGTGTACGATATTCCGCTTGCGTTACTTGAACGTGAGAAGGTGCGGTGTCTTTTGTTGGATATCGATAATACGCTTGTGCCGTATGACGTGGAAACGCCGACCGAACAGAATCGTGCGTGGCTGAAAAAACTTGCCGAAGCCGGAATACAGGTGCTTTTTGTGTCGAATAACAACGCTGACCGTGTGGAACGCTTTGCGAGGGGGCTTTCTATCCCCTATGCCGCCGATGCCGGAAAACCGTTTACTAAAAAATACCGTGCGCTGACAAAGGCATATGGCTTTTCGCCGCGCGAGTGCGCTACCGTGGGGGATCAGATCTTTACGGATGTCCT
>CAZAWG010000067.1:0-7351 GCA_964488785.1 uncultured Oscillospiraceae bacterium
GTGATATACGGGTCATAGCCATAAACCTTCATGCCGAGATGGGTAGCCGCATTGGCAAGCTGTGCGCCGATAGCGCCCAAACCGATGATACCGAGAGTCTTTCCGGCAATTTCCGGACCGACAAAGGCACTCTTGCCCTTTTCAACGGCTTTGGCTACATCTTCATTTCCGACCAACGTCTGTGCCCAGTTGATACCGTCCACGATCTTACGCGAAGCCAGTAACAGCGCAGCAACGGCCAGCTCCTTGACGGCTCCGGCGTTGGCACCGGGGGTATTGAACACGACAACGCCCTGCTCGGAGCATTTATCGATCGGAATATTGTTCACGCCGGCACCGGCACGGGCAATGGCGAGAAGCGACTCGTCAAGCGGCATATCGTGCATAGAAGCCGAACGAACCATGATGGCATCGGGATTTTCGATATTCTCGCCGACGTTATAGCGGCTTTCATCGAACAACGATGTACCGCAGGCGGCGATCTTATTTAGAAGCTTGATATTCATATGTATATACCTCGATTATTTCAGATTTTCCGCTTCGAATTTCTTCATGAACTCGACAAGCTTTTCCACGCCCTCATACGGCATAGCATTGTAGATGGAGGCTCTCATACCGCCCACGCTTCTGTGACCCTTGAGGTTGGAAAGACCGTTTTCAGCGGCTTCCTTGCAGAACTTCTTGTCAAGGTCCGCATCCCCGGTTACGAAGCAGGCATTCATCATAGAGCGATACTTCTTTTCAGCGGTCGGCTTGAACAGCTTGGAATTGTCGAGGAAATCATACAACAGAGCCGCCTTCTTTTCGTTGCGCTCCTTCATAGCGGTAAGACCGCCGTTTTTCAAAGCCCACTTATACACAAGACCCGCGATATAGATGGTATAGCAGGGCGGTGTGTTGTACATGGAATCGTTTTCCGCCATGGTCTTATAATCGAGCATGGTGGGCGTTTCGGGACGAGCGTGTCCGAGAAGATCCTCGCGGATGATAACAACGGTAAGACCGGCCGGAGCCATATTCTTCTGTGCGCCGGCATAGATCACGCCGAATTTGGTGACATCGACCGGTTCGCTGGTAATGCAGGAGGACATATCGGCTACCAATACCTTATCGCCGACATTCGGAACCTCCGGAAATTTGGTGCCGAAAATGGTATTGTTATAGCAAACATGGACATAATCGGCATCCGGACGAACCATATCCGGGGTGATTTCGGGAATATAGGAGAAGGTCTTATCCTCCGAGGTCGCAATGCACTTTGCATCGCCATATTTCTTAGCTTCCTTAAAGGCCTTGCCGGAGAACTGACCGGAAACGACATAATCGGCCTTTCCGGTGACCATCAGGTTGAGCGGAACAGCGGCAAACTGTGTGGATGCACCGCCCTGAAGGAAGAGAACCTTGTAGTTGTCGGGAATATTCATCAAGGTACGGAAATCTGCCTCAGTCTGCTTGATGATAGCATCATAAACGGGAGATCGATGGCTCATCTCCATAACTGACATTCCGGAACCATTGTAATCAGTCATTTCTGCTGCAGCCTGTTCGAGAACCTCGAGCGGGAGCATAGACGGACCTGCGGAAAAATTGTAAATTCTGCTCATAGCGCGTAACCTCCGTGTTTATGAAATAGATAAATTATTTTCCGCCGTACATTGTTTTCGACGGATTAAAACTATTATACAACTGTGGCGGCGGAAAGTCAAGAGATTCTGCAAATTTTTGTTTGTTAAGTGGCAAATTTATTCGTTTTTTGGGAAAAAAGAGGGTATTTCTCGTTATATCGGGCTTTTTTTGCATAGTGCATTCTCTTTTTTCGCAAAAATGCCTTTATTTGTTTGATTGCGTCCTTGTGAATATCCTCCCCCAAAGCCCTCGCAAAGCACGGCTGACCCACATACCGAAAAAGGCCAACAACAGCCACAGAAAGAAATACGCAGGGCAGATCTGTCCCCACAGATTGAGCGGTTTTGCGGAATAATCCCAAACGTGTAAGTCCAATAACCGGTTAAGCACAAGTCCAAGCACCAATTCCACGCCGGTGATACAATAGGCATACCCCACACAGCGAACAAACGGCGAATAAGTGCTACTCCCTTTTTCTCCATAATACAAGATACAAAAGCAAAGGCCACCGGCGGCAAACATGGTGATATGGCTATAGCCGCGCCAGAAAATCTCCAACGCATAATATACACCTCCACCGATGCAAAAGGTGCAAAGTGCTTCGATGAAAGCAAAAATAGTGCCTTTGGCACGACCGTGAAATACGTTTTTTCGCATGAGCTCCTAATACATACCCTTGTATTTTTGGGAAAGCGGTATGTAGAGGTGCGTGTTACTCAGCCGCGCCTGTGATCATACGGGAAAGTCCTGTAGCAAACAGACGGGCGGCGCGTTCAGCCTGCTCGCGTCTATTGCCGACGGCGCCGCATTCCAACAGCAGATAGCCGGTCGAACGCTGTTGATTGAAGCTGGCAGAGCGCAGATTGATACGGCGAAGCAGTCCGGGATACGCCGCTGACAATTCCTTTTGGATATGGAGCGCAAGAGACAGATTTTCCTCCCAATGTGGGTGCTTCGCCCCGGCGTGATCGGTCCCCACCACGAGCATGAGCTGTGCGGTGTCTGTATCGGCGTAGGAAAACAGCGGTGCTGTGGAGGTTCCCTCGGCGTCTACGATCGCATCACGGTGCAGATCGATCACAAAGCGGATGGATGGATAGGCAGCAAGATAGGCCTCCACCCGTTCGGCACTGGTCTTATAGGCGCGGACAAACGATGCTTTATCGCACATTTCGGTATCGTGAAGGGTCTTAATGCCGAAATCGCCAAACACCTCGGTCATGGCACTGCCAATACTGACAACGTTTTTTTGAATATCCTCGTTTCGGGTGGAGGCAGCTGCATTATAGTAGCCGTCCTTTGTACATTCGTTGTAGCCCTCGGTGCCGTGTGTGTGCAAGATCAGAACCAGCGGTTCATCCGAAAGTGTCAGCGCGTTTAAGGCATCGGGCGTTTTCTCCAAAAGTGCGGCAATATTGGGAGAATAGTCTGTCTCGTTGGATAAAGAAAAAAGATCGTCTGCACGCGCACGCAGGTCGCGCGCCACGACCGGAAGCAGTGTTTCGGTATCCGTTCCAATGCTTCCGCCTTCCGATGCATCCACCGCAACTGTCTGCGAAGCATTCCCTGCAAGGTCTATGGGGGCGGAGGAAGTGCTTTCACTCAGATAGGAAAGCGTTCCATCGGAAACCGGGGCGGTGTCTGAGGGGAGGGGGCTTTCACTTTCATATTTTCGGTAGACCGGCTCGTTTTCGACCGTCGTGGACATGGTATCGTCTGTCCGGACAGGCAAATGCCCGGAGGAAGCACAGCCAATGGCAAGCATCACCCGGCAGAGCGACCGCTCGGTCATACAGCAGCCAAACAAAAAAGAGAGCATACATAAAATGAAAATGCCACAGAGCGCCAGCGGACGCGGAAACAAAAATGGTCGTGAGAAGGTCGGAGTGTGGGAAGTGTTCTTGCTTTCCGAAAAGCAAAGTGTGGGACGGTGGGCAGTGCCGGTATCGGCCTTTTTTTCGGCAGTCTTTGCTTTGGAAGCTTTTTCAGAAGAAGCACACGGCCTGTCCGTGGAGCCTGTATGTGTACGCGAGGTGACATATGTGCAGGATGGCGCGTGTTTTGTAGAGGAAATACGGTCGGATGAGGAATATTTGGTATAGATCATAAAGCGCCTCCTTGCTTGACATACCGTAGTATATGAGAGGAAGGTGTGCTTTATGCAAACAGGGTATGCCGGATACCGGTGAAAACATAGCATATTTTTCCCGTCTTATACATACCCTGTAGCAATTCATTCATCCAAACGACAAGAGAGGGAATCGCTATGTTTGTTTTATCGATTAAAGCTTCCAAATTCCGACTTCTGTTTGCCATCGTGCTGTGCGGGGTCATTGCACTGGGGGCGATGGTGCTTTTGCCGGAGACCGAGCATACCGTCACGGTCAATGGCGTGCAGAACGACCGCAAAATTCATTTTGACGGCATGAAAAACGCAGAGGATCTGGTACAGTTTGCCAAAGAATTAGGCTTTGCACTGGAAAGCACACCGACCGAAAGCGTCAAGGTCAAGCTGCCCCACAAGTTCGATGCACTTCTCACCGCATACAATGAAATACAGAAAAGCCAAGGCTTCAATCTTGCCAAATATCGTGGGAAAACCGTCGAACGCTATACCTTCCGTGTGACCGCGCTTCCGGATGAGCAGACCCTGCCGGAGGGAGAGGTGCTGTTGACGCTCATCGTATATAAATCGGCTATTATCGGTGGAGATGTGTATTTTACCGGTGAATCGGATGGCGTGGGAGCCTTTTTGAAATGAGCGAAAGCGAAAAGAAAGAATACGTGTATCGAAAGGCTTCGCGCCTGTTTCAGGTCTTGATCTGTGTCATTCTTTTGTGTGGCGCACTGTATATCCGATATCGCCAAAGAGTGCAGAGTGTACCGACCTTTTCTGCCGGGCAAAGCGTTTCTTCCGCCGGACTGACCTTGACCGATCTTGCAGATGATCTGTATAAAAAAAGCGGTCTTGCCGCTGTACGCACGCAAGACCGGAATGGGGTGACCCATTGAGGCTTTATATTCCTATCAAGCTTCCCCGGTTTTCACTGCGGCTGTCGCTTGCCGCGCTGATAGCCGCCGGGGCTCTGGTTTTAGCAGACCCATCGGTGTTTACGCTTATGACCTTTGCGGCCGCTCTCTTACATGAGCTTGGGCACATGGTGGCATTATATCTGTGTGGAGCGCACATATACGGCGTGACCGTGCTTCCGTTCGGCGCGGTCATCCGGTCGGATGCCGAGCGGCTATCCTACAAAAGAGAAGCTCTTTGCGCGGCAGCCGGTCCCTTGGCAGGCTTGACGGCCGCCCTTGCGTCCGGGCTTCTTTGCGCGATCTTCCATGACCGGTATTCGCTGTTTTTCTGTGCGTGTAACCTGACCCTGTCCGGCATCAACCTGCTCCCGGTGCAGAGCTTAGACGGATGGCGCATGGTGCGTGCGCTGCTATATGAGTTTGTACCGTTTGAGCAGGCACAGGGACTGTTAGATGGCATAGCAGACGTGTCTTTAGGGTTGCTGACATTTGCGGCATTGGCACTTGTATTGTTGGGAAGCTGCAACCTTTCGCTCATTCTGTTCTGCATCTGCCTGTTTTTAAGTCCGGACCGATGTGTTATGCATCCCTACAGGGTCAACAGCTCCGAAAAATCATAAATGTAGTGATCCGCCACAGCGCGAATCTCCTCTGTGTATTCTTCGGAAGAGGGGTCGAACACACCGCACACCTTAATACCGGATTTTTTTGCCGATTGGTCGGCACTTAAATTATCATCCAAAAACAGAATGCGGTCGATGGGCTTTCCGATCTGCTCAGCGGCTTTTACGTAAATCTGCGGATCCGCCTTGGTGGTAGCAAAATCATCGCACGACCATACATGATCAAACAACGAATAAATGCCGATACGCTTTAAGCACACATCCAACGTGGCATGGGGACTGGCGGTCAAGACATTTAATCCGGCCCCCTGTGCCTTTAATTCCTGAAGCACACGCACAACATTGCTTTTAGGCTTAATGTTGTGCGCATATTCCTCATAAGCATAGGCATTCATGCGTTCGATCAATTCTTCCTCGGTTTTGTTTATACCATCTCAACATAGTATTTAGCGGTGCCGCGAAAGCCTAAGGGGGTAATGATCTTAACAATATCCTTCGAATAGGACATATGATTTTCATCTAATATTCGAAGCATCAGTCCGGCATAGGTCGGCATGGAATCAACAAGCGTTCCGTCAAAATCAAATAAATAAGTCGTATATTTCAAGTTATTTCTCTCCTGTCAGATGCATTCTTTTTTCCATTGGTGGTCATATAACACATACACGCTGTCGAAGCCGACTGCGCGAAGAAGCCGTTTTGCCTCGTCAAAGCCGAATGCCAGCGTATCCGCCGCATGGCTGTCGGAGGAAAGGACAACGCCGCGTCTGCATTTCTTCAAAACGTGAAGCAAGCGCTCGTGCGGATAGGGGTCATGGCGATAGCCACGCGAGATGGCACCGGTATTGACCTCGAACAGCACCTCGTTCTGTGCCGCTTTGTACATATATGTATCGGCCATATCCAAATATGCCGCATTAGACAGTAGCAGGTCATTATTCTGTTCATCGAATTTGGTGATCAGATCGAAATGTCCCACCACATCCGGCTTTCGCGCGGCAATATAACGGCAGAACGGCGCATAATAGGCTTGTGCCAGGCGAACTGGGTCGCCATCCACTAATGTTAGACATTGTTGTAAATACGAAAGTCCGGAATCAACGGGGTAATAGCTACCGTCTAAACAGAAATAGTGGGAAGAGCCGATGATATAATCAAAAGCTTTCCGGTCAAGCGGCGCATAGGAATCCTCCTCTACGCCTAAATAGATCTGAAGCCGGTCGGCGTATTTTTTTTGCAGGCGGCGGATTTCGGCACAATAACCGGGCACATCCTTCATGCAATAACGCAGATCATAGGGCGTATAGCCATGTCCAGAGAAGCCGAGCGAGGAAAAGCCGCTTTCGATGGCGGCAAGCACGCTCTCTTCGGGCGTATTTTCCCCATCGCAGAAGGTGGAATGGGTGTGAAAATTGGCGAGAAGGCTCATACCTTACTGCCTCCTTTTTGAAAGATAACCGATGGCGATCACTCCGGCTTTAGCAGAAAGCAACGGAATGTATTTTATCCTCCATAGTATAGCACGGTGCCCCACAGGTGTCAACGCCTATTTTGAAAACAAATCCGGCTTATTTTCCCTTGAGAACGGCATCTATTGCAACAGCCCCACCGAATACGATTGGCACGCTCACGGCAAGAGCCGGGATACATTCGACAAGCTCTAAGCAGAATAGCAGACTATCGGCGCGGCAGACATAGGACAACAGGACAAAGCAGAACATCAAAACCGTCACAAGTCCTGCCGAAAGCGTAAATCGGGCAATGGGATGAAGCGCATTGATTTTTTCAAATATGTATTTCATGGGAAACTCCTTTTTTCGTTTGATTCTTTATTTGTCACAGCATGGTTCGCACACCCCTACTAACGTGTACTGTGCGGCTTCCACATACCGCCCTACTGTGAGCTTGCTTATATAAAATCATAATGCATAATTCATAATGCATAATTAGGAAGCTAAAATTTTGTAGTTAGCGCTGGAACGGCACATTTCGCTCAAACTCCACTAACGAGCAATATGCGGCTTCCACATATCACCCTACTGTAAGCTTGTAGAAACAAAGCCCCTTAG
>CAZAWG010000068.1:0-7311 GCA_964488785.1 uncultured Oscillospiraceae bacterium
CTCCGGCATGATCGGCTCGGTGAGCGGAATGCCGGCAATAGCGAAGCTGGTAGCGTACACAGGATGTGCATGAACAACGCTGTTTACGTCCGGTCTTTCCTTGTAGACACGCATATGCATCTTGATCTCAGAGGACGGCTTGAAGCCTTCGTATGCCTGAAGCACATTGCCCTTTGCATCGACCTTGCAGATGTATTCCGGGGTCATGAAGCCCTTGCTCACGCCGGTCGGGGTGCAGAGGAATTCGTTGTCGTTGAGCTTGACGGAGATGTTACCATCGTTGGAAGCGACCATACCTCTGTTGTAGATTCTCTTACCGATCTCACAGATTTGTTTTTTGATTTCGTACTCAGTTGCCATTTCGGTTTACTCCTTTGGTTTAAGATTTTGGTGTTTTATGTATTCTTTAGGATACCTTCACCTTACAACGATATTATAGCATTGTATTCTACCGTTGTCAAGGGCTTTTACGAAAAAAAGTGTGGTTTTTTGCAAAAAAGATGTTGTTTTGTGTTGATTTTTAAGGTGGAGACGGGGAAGCACGCTTATTCAATGCAAAATGCGCGGAAGCCACGCTGCAAATTTCATGGGATAGTTCGGACAAAAAGGAATAGTATTCGTCCGCGTGCCCTTTGTCTGCTATGCGCCCATTGTGGCTTATGGCTCAGTGGTGGGGATGCCCCACAGCAGATAAACAGCTGTTCACGAGCGCAAATAGGCAAGGATTGCATCAATTCCATCCTGCTCATAGCTGCTGGTGAAGAACACCTCTTCGCAGCCGGCAAGCCGGAGCCATCGCTCTGCTTGGGGCGCATCGGCATACGGATGGTCGCATTTGGTCACGATCCCGATCACCGGGCGTGTTGCCATGCCCACGATACACGGCGGGAACAAACTATACGGCTCGGTCGCCGAAAGCACTAATCCGATCACATCCGCTTCATACGAATAGACCGCCAAAGCGCCGCCTAAATGCTTGTCCTCAGCGTATTCTCCGGGCGTATCGATGATGAAATCGTCGTAGCCGACGTATTGCGTTTTATGATAATGGAGCGTCTCGCCGCGAAGCGCCTGGATCAGCGTACTTTTCCCGGCCTCACTGCGTCCGATCAGAATAAGCTTTTTCATTATGTTTTGGTGATGGGGCAGACCTTAAAGCCGAGCTTTTCCTCAGCGTATTCGGTCACGGCCGCAAGGCTTGCTTCCACCTCGTCCACCTTGCCGGTCACAATGAGCGTTCCGCTGAAGCGATCCACAAAGCCCAGGCTTGCGGCTGAACGCTTGATGGCAAGATCGGCGGCGATGATGGCGTATTCCGCCGGAGTCATGGTCACAATGCCAATGGCACTGCGCGCATAATCCACCGTTGGGTCAAGCCCCAATTTGCGATACAGGATTGCATCGGGCGCGGCAATGATATGTGCAAGTGTGATCTGCTTGCCGGGGACAAGCTCTTGAATGATACGCTGCTTGGGCGTGGAATCAAACAAATCGTTCATGTTTAACCTCCGATCTGAACCTCAAGACCGGTGCTTTCGGCAACGCCCTTGAGAATGGCCATATGCTCGGCGTTTGGGGGGAGAACGTCTCCCATGCCGTATTCTCGCCCCAAGCCCACATATTTATCATAGCCGAGCCGGTGATACGGCAGAAGGTGCAATTGTGTTACGCCGGGAAGAGAGGCGGCAAAGCGTGCGATGGATAAAACCTCCTCCGGACGGTCGTTGAAGGTGGGGATGACCGGCACACGGATGACAAGGTGCTTTGCATCACGCGCAAGGCGGCGAGCGTTTTCTAAGATGAGCGCATTATCACGTCCGGTGAATTCCTTATGCTTTTGTGGGTTGGTGTGCTTGATATCCATGAGATACCAGTCGAGATACGGCAGTAGGCGCGACACCGTTTCATACGGCGCGCAGGCGGTCGATTCCACAGCCGTGGAAAGACCATATTCTTCTTTGGCGGCCTGTAGAAGTGCCACCGAAAAATCCGGCTGAAACAGGCATTCGCCGCCTGAAAGGGTCAGCCCTCCGCCGCTTCGGCGGTAATAGGGCATATCCTGAGCGACCTTTTCCATGACCTCGCGCACGGTCACATCGCGTCCGATGATTTTTTCGCGCCCATTTTGAAGCATGGTTTCGATCGCGTGGCTCTGGCTTTCCGGGTTACAGCACCACCGACAGCGCAATACACACCCCTTCAAAAAGACGATGGTACGGATGCCGGGACCGTCATGTGTGGAGAATTTTTGAATATCAAAAATGCGTCCGGTTTGTTCCATGTAATGCATATTGTTTTCCTATTTGTTTACGATCAGAATGAAGTCTGCTCGGTACGGTTGATGATGTCATCCTGAAGCGATTTGGACAGCGTTGTGAACAGGGCACTGTAGCCTGCCACACGGACGACAAGGCTCTTGTATTTTTCCGGATGTGCCTGGGCATCGCGCAGCGTCTCGCGGCTGACCACGTTGAACTGCATATGCATACCCTTTTGGTCAAAATAGCCACGAATGAGTGCAACAAAGCTTTCCAGGCCACTCTTTCCGGCCAGTGCCGAGGGATGGAACTTCATATTGAACAGCGTTCCGTTGGAAGCGATACCATGGTCAAGCTTGGCGACCGAATTGGCAGAAGCGGTCGGACCGTTGGTATCCATACCGGCCGACGGCGAAACGCCATCGGCGACCGGCGTATAGGCATAGCGACCATCCGGGGTAGCACCTGTCTGTGCGCCGAGCGGCACATTGGCGGACACCGGATAAAGACCAGCCTGGAAGATACCGCCGCGCGGATTTTTATAGCCCTCCAGGGGACGCGTGTAGGTATAGGCGGCCTCGCGGGCAAGCGCATCTACGGTCGCCACGTCGTTTCCGAATTTATCGACCGCCAAAATGCTTTCGCGGATTTCGTTGTACCGGGCGCCATCCTTCATGCCTAAGGAATCGGCGACCGAGGCATAGATTTGCTTGATCTCGGCTTCGGTGACGGTCTGTCCCTTCGCGGCAAGGGCAGACGCGACCTGCTCGGTGACGGCGGCGACTGCTTCGGGCGAGGAATCTTTTCCAAAGTTGTGCTGCAGTGCTTCACAAAGCTCGGTGAGCGTGAATTTCTTCTGCTCGTACACTAATGTCTTGATGGCATACAGCGCATCGGCGATATTGGCAATGCCGAAGCCCTGCGGGCCGGTGAAATTGTACACTGCACCGCCCTGCTCGGGGGTCTTGCCGCGCCCAATGCAATCCTCCACCATGGAGGACAGATAGGGAAGGGGACAACGCTCGGCGTGTGCCTGGTCGATGGCATTGTCAGCGTTGACAAGCAATGCGATCATGTATTTCATTTGTGCCTTATAGGCATCAAAGAATTTTTCAAAGGTATCGAAATCGGAAAGCTTTCCGGTGTGCGGACCGATCTGCTCACCGGCATCCATACCATCCGAAAAGACTAACTCCAACGGACGGCACATATTGAAGAACGCGGCATCGTGCCAGCCCCAGGTCTTGCCCGACTTCTGCGGCTCCACGCAGCCGATGATATTATAATCACGCGCATCCTCTAAGGTCACGCCGCGCGACATGAGTGCCGGGATGATGACCTCATCGTTGTAATACGCCGGAAGCCCCACGCCGGTACGGGTCAGCTCAGCGGCGCGAAGCAGAAATTCATGCGGTGTTTTGTTCCACACGCGCACCGAGAAGGACGGCTGCGGAAGCAGGACGTGCATGGTGGCGTTGATACACATGAATGACAGGTCGTTGGTGGCATCCAGCCCCTCGGCGGTCTGTCCACCGGCGATGAGATTCTGGAACAGGCTGTAGCCGGCAAAGCCTTCAGCACTTGCAGCATCGCGCACCTTATTTAGATCGTTGAGCTTGATCCAGATGCAATCCATGAGCTCTTGCGCAAATTCGCGTGTGATGACGCCCTTTTCGAGGTCGGCCTTGAAATAGGGGTACATATACTGGTCAAAGCGACCGGGGGAAATGGAATGTCCGCTCGATTCGGTCTGTAAAAGCATCTGCACGAACCAGAAGCTCTGGCAAGCCTCGTAAAAGCTGGTCGCTCCGTTTTCGGGGACATTTGTGCAGTTACGGGCGATCTGCTCAAGCTCGGCGCGGCGCGCGGGAGCTTTTTCTTTTTTGGCAAGCTCATGTGCAAGTGCCGCATAGCGGTGCGCATAGGTGATGGCTGCCTCACAGCTCATCTCGACCGCCTTCAAAAAGGCGTAGCGCGTGGCATGATCGGCTTCTCCCGGATCCAGAGCGGCAAGACGGGCACGCACATCCGCCAAAATGCCCTTGTAGCCGATGGCAAGCACCTTGTCGTATTGGACGGTCACATGGCCCACGCCGTTGTAATAGTAGTTGCCGGGTGTGAAGATGTTATGCTCCATGGCAACCTTTGTTTCAGGCGCAAAATAGGACGAAGCAAGCTCGCTGGTGGTCTTGCCGCGCCAATATTTGTAGACCTCATGCAAGGTCTTTTTTGTCTCTTCGGATATGTAAAACGGGTCAGCCTTACGGGTGGCGACTGTATCGAATTCAGCCTCTAACCATTCAAAGGAGAATTCGGGGAACACCTGACAGCCGCGCGGCTTTTTGGAGTTACTGCCGACGATCAGCTCATCCTCACGGATGGTGATGGGCAGAAATTCGCAGATATTTTTGAAGGCCTTCGCACGGCGCAGAATGACCGGCTCACCCTCGCTTTTCTGATACGCTTCGGTCAAAAGCACAGCACGGTCGGCTTCGATCTCCGGCGGACAGGCGAACAGCGCCTCCTTTAAACGATCGATACGTGCGGTTTTTTCAATGGGTTCGCTGTAAAAACGGTTCACGATTTGTCACCTCATAGCGATTTTTTGTGACAGCAGAGCAAAAGAACTCTGCCTACTTATACATTTTTATTATACAGCATTTCATGTGGTTTGTCAAGAGTCTTTCGCAACAAACATTTGGTTTTGTGTTGTTTTTTGTGAAAAAATGTGTTGTTTTATTCCTCGAATAGCTCAATGAGCTTGTTTAAAAAAGCATCCTCCCCGAAGGTGTTGACCTTGAAGAACATAGCCCCACTGCCGCCGGAGGTGATAGCGGTCAAGAATAAGTCGCCGTCCTTGCCAAACAGCGTCACGCTCATGGAAAGACGATTGCCGCCGAATGCGCTGTAGCGTTCGTACACGCGAACCGCGCAGCGTACACCGTCCTTTTCGCATTCACTTCCATCCTCGAAGCTGGCAGAAATGCTGCCGTTCAGGATGCCGGAATGAATTTTCGCAAGGGTATCGTAAAAAGAGCCTGTCAGGGCACGGGTATATATGGCCATGATGCATTTTCCTTCCTTATAAATTAGTGGCGTATCGTCACGACAACGTGTCCGTTGTTATCACCGGAAAGCGTGTAGGTTGAGGAATCCGTGGGGACGGGAACAGGTGTGCCATCCACGAAAACAGGTACGCTATAGACCTCATAGCTTGTACCGTCCTCGGTGGTGATGGGCAAATGGGCGCTCTCGAAGGGGTACAAGGCCAATATATCCGTATATTCTTCGAGTGTCAGTCCGTTTTTGTACATATATTCTGCGTGGGGCACACCAACATAGCGGAAATGCCAGGACTCATAGCTGATGCCGGTGATGCTTTCCTTGCCGGCAGGGTAACGCAAGACATAGCCGTATTTATGAGCATTTTCAAAGAGCCAGAGGTAGTCGCCCTCGGCGGTGAGGGTGGAAATGATACCGTCTATGTACAGATCGAGGTCGAGGGCAAGCCCGGTATGATGCTCGGAATAGCCGGGCTGTTGGGCGATGGTCTGGTTTTCGCCAAGCTCGGCGCTCTTCTGCTCTAAGATCTCCTGTTGCTTTTCATAGGTACGAAGCCCCTCCAGCACGATCATAGAGCGTTTTCCGTTCTGATGGGCACAGAAATCGTCCAGCATGAGGTTTAGCGCAGTGATGGCTTCGGTATTCATCAGCACGGTTGTATCCTTGACCGAATAATTTTTGGATTTTGCACCGTAAACGCTGACATTTTCGCCACAGGAAAACAGGCTAGGTATATTATCGAAGGTGAATGGATGGGTGATATTGACTAAGATAAGGGATCCGCTTTTGGTATCGGTCATTGCCGCGGAAAGCGTCTGATACCCTTCGGGAAGCACGTTTTTGGGCGGTTCCGCCGGTAAATCTTCAGGCTTGTCCGGCGCATCCGCCGGGAGTGTATAGACAGGGTCGGGGATGGAATGGGTGAAAATGCGGGAATAGACGTTGAAATTGGCAAAGATCAAACAGGTGATGAGAATACAGAGAAGTGCAGATCGATTCATTGTTTCGTATCCTTTCGTGCGGAAGATGCGCTGCAAAATTCACGGTTAAGCTTGAGCAAAGGGCATAGTAAGGCATCTGCGAGTTTGTTCGCGCGCCATGCGCCCATGGGGGCTTATGGCTCATAATTGGCAAGTGGCAATTCGAAGCTATGGCTTCGCAGAAACAACCTATATATATAGTATAGCGCATAGCGCCACGGAATGTGTGACAAAATCTTTAAGCTTTGCGGAAAATCGCCGTGCGCGACTGCAAAATGTAAACACAAGGTAAACAATAAGAAAAAGTGCAAAAAAAGCTTGACAACAGAAGTCACGTGTGCTATAATTCGTATGTTGACCGAAGAAAACAGGTAGCCATGCTCTAACGGAAGCCCCTTCCGCCTGTCGAGGAAGATGTCTGAAAACGAAATAGAGTGCCGTCAGCGCGGCGCGTTCACTTTCTTTCATTGTCCTTATTCCTTGGTCGAATATGGGCATTTTTTATTTGGGAGGTGAAACATATGCCTAGCGCAAAAATTCTCGAACAAAAGCAGCAAATGGTTGCAGAGCTCGCGGAAAAGATGAAGAACGCCAAGAGCGGTGTTATCGTTGATTACACCGGTACAACGGTGGAGAAGGATACAGCACTTCGTGCTGAGCTTCGCAAGGCTGGTGTGGATTACAAGGTCATCAAGAATACCTACATCCACAAGGCCGCTGATATCGCCGGTCTGGAAGGACTTGATCCGTACCTCGAGGGTATGACCGCCTTTGCTCTCTCCGATGAAGATCCGCTCGCACCTGCTAAGATCCTTTGCAAGTTTGCCGATGAAAACGAAAACTTCAAGATCAAGGTCGGTATGATGGACGGTGCCGTTATGAGCGCCGAAGAGGTCAAGGAATTGGCCAGCATCCCGTCGAAGGAAGTCCTTATCGGAAAGATCCTCGGAAGCATCCAGTCCTCTCTGTATGGTCTTGCTTATGTACTTCAGGCAAAGATCGACAAGGAA
>CAZAWG010000069.1:0-7292 GCA_964488785.1 uncultured Oscillospiraceae bacterium
ATCAACGCCTTTTCAAGCACCTCACGCGAGGGTGCATCCAAGTGGTTGGTCGGCTCATCCAAGATCAGCATATCGCTTTTTTCAAGCATGAGCTTGGCAAACGTCAGTCGTGCCTTTTCGCCACCCGACAGCACGCGTATCTGCTTGAACACATCATCAGCGGTAAACAGGAAGCAGGCAAGCGCCGAGCGTATCTCGGTCTGCGTTTTGTTCGGATAGCAATCCCACAGCTCATCGATGATGGTATTATCCGGATTTAATCCCTGCTGCTCCTGATCGTAGTAACCGATACGCAGTCCATCGGCATATTCAAACGTACCACTGTCCGGGCGTAGCTTGCCGCATAAGATCTTCAAAAGCGTCGATTTGCCAATGCCATTGGGTCCAAGCACAAACATCCTGTCCTTACCATGTAATAAAAAGGAAAGGTTTTCGAACAGCTTCTTCTCCGGATAGGCTTTTGCAAGGCGTGTGACCTCTAAAAGCTTATGCGGCGTTTTGATGTTCTCATCCGTCTCAAAATGAAATTTGATCTGGGATGGAAGCTCCTTCGGCTTTTCTATTTTTTCCATGCGATCGATAGCCTTAAGTCTGCTTTCGGCCGCGATAATGTTTCGTTCGCGATTCCAGCGTCTTTGGTTCTCAACGAAAGCTTCTAAGCGCGCGATCTCTTTCTGCTGCAGCTCATAGTGCTTAAGATCGTTTTTGCGATCCTCTTCCTTACGCACCACATATTCCGAATACCCACAGGTATACAGCTTTCCGCACTTATTTTCGATCTCAAAGGTTTTATTTGTGACCTTATCCAGAAAATAGCGGTCATGTGAAACCACTAAAAGTGCCTTTTTATACGTACTCAAATACCCCTCTAACCATTCGAGCGTTTCGATATCCAGATGGTTAGTCGGCTCATCCAAGATCAGAATATCCGGCTCGGAGAGCAGTCGTCTTGCAAGTGCAAGGCGTGTTTTCTGTCCACCCGAAAATTCATCCACACGCATATTCTGCTTCTGCCTGTCAAAGCCCATCGCTTCCAGCATGGACACGATACGGCTTTTGTATTCATAGCCTCCATCACGCTTAAAGCGTTCTTCGGCAGAGGTATAGCGCGCCGCAAGTGACATATGTGCTTCCTCCGACAGCGAAGGATCATTCATCTGCTCCACAAGTGAAGCCAAATGCTCTTCTTCCTTGACAAGCGACGGAAAGGAAGCAAGCATTTCCTCATACAGCGTTTTATCCGATGTAAGACCGGTATCCTGCTCCAAAAAACCAACAGTTTTTCCTGCCGCCACAAACACATCTCCTGCGGTTGGAGAAATGCGCCCGGCAAGCATCTTTAAAAACATACTTTTTCCGGCACCATTGACACCAACAATACCGATTTTATCCGTTTCCCCAACGCCCAAGGAAACCTTATCCAGAATCACATCCGTCCCGAAGGACAGACATAGCTCCGATGCACTGAGAACGATCAAATTCATATCCCTTTCCACAATATCATTTTCATATATTATAATAAATCATACGGATAAAATCAAGTGGATATTTGGAAACATTTAAGTGAATCAAAAAAATGCTGCAAAAAGCATAAAAATTCACTTCTTTTATCAAAAAGGGCTTGAAAAGAAAGTCAAGATAGTGTATAATAGTTTAGGTATTATCGGATGGAGGAATCATAACCATGGCAACAGTGAAAGTCTTTCCGGCTCTGCGGTTCACCGATAAGGGCGGCGATATTGCAAAAAATGTATGTCCCCCCTATGACATCGTGTCTCCCGAGGAGCGTGCTGCTTATATAAAGGAAAGCGAAAATAACATCATCCGTCTTGAGCTTCCGGTCGGAGATAATGCATACGAAAACGCCGGCAAGCTGTATAAGAAAATGCGGGATGAAGGCACACTTGCCTGCGACAAAACGCCCGGCTTCTATGTCTATGAGGAAGAATTCAATGCATATGGCAAGGTCTATCGTATCAAGGGCGTATTTGCCCGCGTAAAGCTTTGCGAGTTTTCCGAAAACGTGGTTCTACCCCATGAGGAAACGCTCTCCAAAGCCAAGACGGACCGTTTTAATCTGATGAGTGTGACTTATTGCAATTTCAGCCCCATCTATTCCATGTACACCGATGAGACGAAAGAAATTTCCGGGACACTTGCAAGCATGACGAGCGGCAAGCCGGATATCGAATTCGTAGCCCCGGATGGTGTGATACAGCGTCTGTGGAAGCTCGAAAGGAGCGCGGAAACCGACAGACTCGAAAAGGCCTTCGAAACAAAGCAGCTCTTTATCGCAGACGGACATCACCGATACGAAACGGCACTAAACTTCAAAAAGAAATTGGTTGAGGATGGCTTGATCACCGACAGCGAGCATCCCGGAAACTACGTGATGATGATGCTCATCGACATGGAAAACCCCGGACTTGTGGTATTTCCGACACATCGGCTGGTCAAAGGGCTTGCTACGTTTGATCTTGCTGAGTCCCTTGAAAAAATAAGCGAATACTTTGAAGTAAGCGAGGTCACACGCGAGAACGTGGAACCGATCATAGAAACGGACGATGGCAAAAAAACATATGTGCTTTCCGCCGAGGGAAGGTTCTACAAGCTTGTCCTGAAGGATGGAGAAAAGACCGAGAAAGCCTTAGAAGAGCTTAACCCCGGAAAATCCGCTGCTTACAAGGGCTTAGATGTAACGGTATTACATTCGCTTATTTTGGAGAAATTATTCGGCATTGACAAAGAAAATATGGCACGCCAGATCAATCTTTCCTACACACGCGATGCGGAGGAAGCCATTCGCCTTTCGGCAAGCAACGAATACAACTGCGCCTTTCTCATCCGTCCGACCGCCGTTTCCGAGATCAAGGATGTGGCGTTGGCCGGTGAAAAAATGCCACAGAAATCCACCTATTTTTATCCAAAGCTCATTACCGGATTAGTTATGAACGAATTAGTTCCGGTTGAAGATATATAAAAATTATTATAACGAAAGAAGGGACATCATGCCGAAGGAATTAGAAAAAAGCTATAATCCCGGCGCGATCGAGGACGATATTTATCAGATGTGGAACGAGGGCGGTTATTTCAAGCCGTCCACGGATTCCAAAAAACCGCCATATACCATCGTAATCCCCCCACCTAACGTGACCGGACAATTACACATGGGTCATGCGCTCGACGAAACGCTTCAGGATATCCTCATCCGCTACAAGCGCATGAACGGCTACAACGCCTTGTGGGTTCCCGGCACCGACCATGCCGGTATCGCCACCCAGATCAAGGTGGAGGAAAATCTGCGTGTTAACGAAAATCTCACACGCTACGATCTCGGACGCGAGGCGTTTTTGGAGCGCGTATGGGATTGGAAAAACAAATTCGGCTCACGCATCATTAACCAGCTGAAGAAATTAGGCTGCTCCTGCGATTGGTCGCGCGAACGCTTCACCATGGACGAGGGCTGCTCAAAGGCTGTGCGCGAGGTGTTTGTTTCCCTGTATGAAAAGGGCTCATATACCGCGGTCACCGCATTGCCAACTGGTGTCCGCATTGCAAGACCGCGCTGTCGGATGCCGAGGTCGATAACCCCGAAACGCCCGGCTCCTATTGGCATATCAAATACTACGTCAAGGACAGCGAAGAATATGTGATCGTTGCGACCACCCGTCCCGAAACGCTGTTCGGCGATACCGCTGTCGCTGTCAACCCGAACGATGAGCGTTATGCCCATTTGGTCGGTAAGAACGTGGTCGTTCCGTTTGTCAACCGCGAAATTCCTGTCATTACGGACGATTATGCCGACATGGAAAAGGGAACCGGCTGCGTGAAGATCACCCCGGCGCACGACCCGAACGACTTCTTGGTCGGCGAACGCCATGCACTGGAGCAGATCAACGTCATGAACGATGATGCCACCTTAAACGAGGTCTGCGGCGAATTTGCCGGCATGGATCGCTATGCCGCACGTGAAGCCGTGGTCAAGGCTCTCGAAGAAATGGGAGTTCTCGTCAAGGTCGAGCCAACCGTTCACAACGTCGGCGTTTGCTATCGCTGTGGCACGACGGTCGAGCCGCTCATCTCCGACCAGTGGTTCGTCAAGATGGAGCCGCTTGCAAAGCCTGCCATCGAAGCCGTTCGCAACGGCACCATCCGCTTTGTTCCGGAAAATCAGTCAAAAAAATATTTCAACTGGATGGAAAACATCCACGATTGGTGCATTTCGCGCCAGCTGTGGTGGGGTCACCGCATTCCGGCATTCTATTGCGATGCCTGTGGCGAGACAGTCGTCTCCAAGACCGATCTGACCGTCTGCCCGAAGTGCGGCAAGCCCATGCGCCAGGACGAGGACGTGCTTGACACCTGGTTCTCCTCGGCTCTTTGGCCGTTCTCCACGCTCGGTTGGCCGGACAAGACAGACGATCTTGCCTACTACTACCCCACTTCTACGCTTGTTACCGGCTACGATATCATCACCTTCTGGGTTTCGCGTATGATCTTCTCCGGTCTGGAGCATACCGGAAAAGCCCCGTTTGATACCGTACTCATCCATGGACTTGTGCGCGACGAACAGGGACGCAAGATGTCCAAATCCCTCGGCAACGGCGTGGATCCGCTGGAGGTCATTGCCAAATACGGCGCCGACGCACTGCGCTTTACGCTGGTCACCGGCAATTCGCCCGGAAACGATATGCGTTATTCCGACAAGAAGGTGGAAGCCTCCGGTAACTTCGCCAATAAAATCTGGAACGCTTCGCGTTTCATGCTCATGAATTTAGACGATGACACCAAGCCCATTCTTCCGGAAACGCTCGGTCTTGAGGATAAATGGATCCTCTCCAAATTCAACACCGCCGTGCAGGAGATCACCGCCAACCTCGATAAATTCGAACTTGGCGTTGCTTCGGCAAAGCTATATGAATTTGTGTGGGATGTGCTGTGCGACTGGTACATCGAGCTTATCAAGCCGCGCTTGTTCGAAAAGGATACCGAATCCTGCAAAAACGCACAGAGCGTGCTTCTCTATGTTCTCAGCGGCACCTTAAAGCTGTTGCATCCGTTCATGCCCTTCATCACGGAAAGCATCTGGTCGCATCTCGGCTTTGATCATCCGTTGATCGTGGCTGAATGGCCAAAGTACGATGCCGCTCTCGCCTTTGACAGCGAATGCGCCGCTATGGAGCGTGTCATTGGCGCAATCCGCGCTATTCGTAATGTGCGCGCTCAGATGAATGTACCGCCGTCCAAAAAGGCAAAGCTGTATGTGGTTTCGGATTATGCCGACAGCTTCAACACCGAAACGGCTGTATTCTTCACCAAGCTTGCTTCGGCAAGTGAAGTGCTCTTCGTAGCTTCCTATGCCGCCGACGGCAGTGTCAGCGTGGTATCGGATGGCGCGAAAATGTACATTCCCATGGCAGAGATCGTTGATCTTGAAAAAGAACGCACACGTTTGGAAAAGGAAAAGGAAAACGCCGAAAAGGAAATCGCGCGTGTCAACGCCAAGCTCTCCAATGCCTCCTTTACCGATAAGGCTCCGGCGGCCGTGGTGGAAGCCGAACGTGCAAAGCTTGTTAAGTATACCGAGCTGCTCGAAAACGTGACCGATATGCTCTCTAAGCTCTAAAAAGCAAAAAAAGCAACAGACTCTTGGATCACATCAAGTCCAAGAGTCTGTTTTTTCATCGGTCATCGTGCAACGATCATTTTGTCCAGCGCTTCCTTTGAGAAGCGCCATTTTTTTGTAGTTTCCTCCGGCGTTTTCACCACGATCACACCATCTAACTCCCTCAAATTGCAGCAGCGATGGAATTTACGTAATCCCAGCTTTTCTGAGGTGCATAGCAGATAGGTATGATTCGACTGCACCATAAAGGCACGGCGCATTTCGTTTTCCTCTATGCTGACATCGCACACCTCGCCCACGCAGTCAAGGGCCGCACAGGAAATAAAGCTGATATCCGCAAAATAGTTTCGCGCCATGCGATAAGCATCCTCCCCATAAAAGGCGCGTGCCGAACGGCTGAGCGTACCGCCCACACACATGGCTTTGAAATTGTAATCCAGTGCCCGGTTGAGCGTCTCAAGTCCGTTGGTCACAATCGTGATATCCCGAAAGCCATTCAAAAAGGGCAGGATCGCAGCAGCCGAGGAGGACGAATCCAAATAGATCAGATTCTGATCGTGTACCATCGATGCCGCTTTTTTCGCAATAAGCACCTTTTCGTCCGAAAAGGTCAGCTCACGCATGATATACGGGACCTTGATGGGCGATATCCCATTGGCTTCCAGCCGCGCACCGCCATGAAACCGCTTGAGCAGATGCTGCTTCTCCAAATGCTCTAAATCTCGCCTTACACTGCTTTCGCTGGTGAACAAAAGTGTGGCTAATTCCTTGACCGTTACCGACCGTTTGTCGTAAATGATACGTAAAATATCCTTCTCACGTTCACTGCTCAACTCCAGCCCTTCTTCCATTTCAATCATTATTTTGCTCAAATAACTTAATTCATGTGCGCATATTGCATTTTCTAATAGAGTATGCTATATTTTAATACAAGAAAGAGCGTTTGTCAATGCTTGACAAATGATTTTTTCAAATAATTCAAATTTAAGGAGTGTATTTCATGAAACGCATCCAAGCCTTCATACTGACGGTACTCGTGTGTGCTTCCATGTTCTCGGCAAAGGCCTTTACCCCGGAAACCGTTGAAGCAAGAGACGAAGTGTCCGAACACATCGAGCAAACAGCCACCGCACAAGTGGAAGCTGTCACCGCAAAACCCGGTTTGAACATCATCACCGGCACGACCGCTCCCCTCACCTTCGATGAAGCCCCTGCCGTTTCCCCAACGGTTGCGGCCAGAAACGCCTCCGGTTCGGTCACCGCTGCACCGACCGGCGTTACCGGTCATGACGGAAGCAAGGTCTTTAAGGTCTCTTCCATCACCTCCCGCTATCCGCACGTTGAATACGAAGTCGCACTCGAGGCTTCCCGTCCCTACTATTTCGAATTTGATGTCTATTCCAACGTTGCGTCCATAAACGGCGCCGGCAATGAGCATCTTTGGCTCATCAATGCAAGTAAAGGCAGTCATATCAACTTCAAAAACGGCTTTAGCTCCGCCATCACGGCCGGCAAATGGTACTCCGCTTCCGGCACAGCTAATTACTCAGACGCTCAGACCCACTTCCATATTCAGGCAGATGCCCAAAAGTCAGATAACTCCGGAACACTTGCCGGCATTGAATACTATTTCGACAACATCTTGGTCGTTCCGTATTACAAGGTC
>CAZAWG010000070.1:0-7261 GCA_964488785.1 uncultured Oscillospiraceae bacterium
CCTTCGGGATATTGCTGACAATATGCTTGAATCCCATAGTTTGTTCCTTTCTTACTTTGTTTGGCAGATCAAGCCTCGGCTTTTACCGCATACAGGGCTTCATTCTGCGCAAAATGCTTCTTTTTAGTGGTTTGATATACAAGCACCAACAAAACGATGGAGGATATCCAGGTGAGCGGCCAGGAAATATATAACATCGGCAGCGTATGGAAATAGCGGAACACCGTGAAGATCCAGATGATACGCACCCCTCCGACCGAGATGAGCGAGATGATGGTAGGCGGCCAGGACGAGCCGATGCCGCGCAGTGTACACATGAGCTGTTCGTTGAGACCGCAGAAGAAATAGGTGCTGGCAATGATCTCCAAGCGGATCCAGCCATAGCGTAACGCCTCTAAATCGGTCGGTTCGTAAATTCTAAGAAGCGGCTCGTGGAAAATGAGTGTGACCGCGCCCATGCCTATGCCAATGACTGTTGAGATAATGCAGGCATTGATCAACGTCTTATCCACGCGCTTATACTGTCTTGCGCCATAGTTCTGACCGGCAAAATTGAGGGCTGCCTGCGACACGGCGTTCATGGCGGTATAAATAAAGCCCTCGATGCTGCTGGAAGCCGAGTTGCCACCCACCACCGCCACCGAATCGAATGAATTGACAGCCGACTGGATGATCACGTTGGAAACCGAGAACAAAAGTCCCTGAATGCCGGACGGAATGCCGTATTTTAACACCTTTTTCAGTTTATCGCCATGGAATCTCAGCTCTTTTAACGTCAAGCGTATGCAATCGCCCGAACGCACAAGCAACCATCCGCCAAGAAGCGCATTTAGCACCGAGCCGATGGAGGTCGCAAGCGCCACACCAGCGACCGACAGATGCATGACCACCACGAAGAACACGTTCAAGCACACATTCACAAATCCGGTAAAGACGAGTATGTAAAACGGACGCTTGGTATCACCGGTAGCACGCAGGATACCGGCGGCAAAGTTGTAAAACAGTGAAAAAGGAGTAGCGGCAAAGACGATCTTCAGATACAGTGCCGACATGGGCAGGATATCTTCATGTGTACCCATGAGCCGCAGGGCATCCTCTACAAACACGACACCAATCGCGCCGACCACGATACCGGCAATAATGGAGAACAGCACACAGGTGTGAACCGTCTCTGAAACACTTTTTCCGTCCCGTGCGCCATAATACTGCGCCACGCAGATACAGCCGCCGCCGGCAATGGACACGAACAGCGTGACAAACAGATTATACAGCGAACCGGTCGCCCCCACCGCCGCAAAGGCGGCGTGGCTGTCAAACTGTCCGATGACCACAAGATCGGCCGCTGAATACAGAAGCTGTAAAAAATTCGTCAAAATGATCGGCACGGTATACCCGATCATATTTTTCATCAATGAGCCGGAGCACATATCGATGTTTCTGCTTCTTGCCATAGAGCCTCCAGTTTTTATATTCTCAAATCAAGTTCTTTCATTTCAGATTATACACTTTTTCCGGAAAAAGTCAAGACAAAAGAAGCTTTTTCGCAAGCCTTTTGCATTTATTTACATTTGCCGCAGAGCGCACAAAGGCTTTTCTTTTTTCACACATATTTTTCGGAAATTCCGGCACACTATACACAAAACGGCTGACAAGCCAAAACAGCACAAGGAGAAATATTATGAAAAAGCTATCCGCTATGCTTCTTGCTTTCTGTGTCATGCTCAGCTTGAGCGCCTGCTCCGGGAAGCGCACGTCAAGCACGGAAGGAGAAATATCCGTTTTCTACTACACCTTCAGCGATACCTATGTTTCGAGCGTCCGCTCGGCCATGGATGCGTTATTCCGCGAAAAGGGACTACCCTTCAACAATTACGATGCCAACGGCAATCAGACCACTCAGACCGAGCAGATCCACACAGCCCTTGCCAAAGGCTCTCGTTTGCTCATCGTCAATGTTGTGGACACCGGCTCAGACGATGCCGCACGCAACATTCTATCTTTAGCCGCCGAACGAAATGTCCCGGTCATCTTTTTCAATCGTTCAGTGAGCGATGCGGTCACCGCCGGATACGACAAAAGCGTTTTTGTGGGCACCGACTATGAGATGGCCGGACATTTGCAGGGCGAGTCGATCGGCGAATATGTGCTTTCGCATTATGACACACTCGATTTAAACGAAGACGGAAGGATCAGCTACGTTTTATTCAAAGGACAGGAGGGTAATTTAGAGGCCATCGCACGCACGCGCTTTGCCGTAGAGGACTGCGACACGCTCTTGCAAAAGGCCGGAAAACCGGCACTTGTATTTTATGATCCGGACAACCCCAACCGTTATCTGGTCGATCAGAACGGAACCTGGTCCTCCCAGGCCGCAGCCGAATATATGAGTACCATTTTAGCGCGTTACAGCGAACAGAATGGGAATATGGTCGAGCTTGTCATTGCCAACAACGATGAGATGGCATTAGGGGCATTGTCCGGTCTGCAAAACGCCGGATACAACGATGGAAAGGGCAAAACCATCCCCATCTTTGGCATTGATGCCACCGAAGCCGCCAAAAGTGCCATTGCAAACGGCACCATGACCGGAACGGTTCGTCAGGATGCAAACGGCATGGCAAGCACCATTGAGACGATCGCCGAAAACCTGTTAAACGGAAAAGCAGCCACGGAAGGCTTGGATGAAGCCATGACGGTCGGCACCCAGCGTGTCAACATTCCGTATACCGTGTATACCGGCGAATAAAGGCAAGCGCAGCGTATGGGGGAGGAGCATATGACGCAGGAAAAGTCGCACGTTCTGTTGGAAATGACCGACATCTGCAAGAGCTTTCCCGGCGTGAAGGCGTTGGACAAAGCCCGACTTTGCGTCAAAGCCGGAAGCGTTCACGCACTCATGGGGGAAAACGGTGCCGGAAAATCTACGCTCATGAAGTGTTTATTTGGTGTATATTCCAAGGACAGCGGAAGTATTCGCTTAGACGGACAAGAGGTCCACTTCAAAAATCCCAAGGAGGCTTTAGACAATGGGGTCGCCATGGTGCATCAGGAATTGAATCAGGCGCTCGTGCGCAGTGTAGCCGACAATATGTGGTCGGGGCGGTTTCCCACCCTTTCGCGCTTTTTCCCCTTTGTCGATGAAAAACGTATGGTCGCGGAAACACAGCGCATTTTCGATGAATTGGGGTTAGACATCGATCCGCGTGTGACCATAGGCACACTTTCGGTTTCGCTGCGGCAAATGGTCGAGATCGCACGCGCTGTTTCCTGCAAAGCAAAGGTTTTAGTGCTGGATGAGCCGACCTCCTCTCTCAATGACCGGGAGGTAGAGGTGCTGTTTCGCATCCTTCGAATGTTACGCGACAGGGGCTGTGGGATCATCTATATTTCGCACAAAATGGAAGAAATATTGCAAATCTCGGATGAAGTGACCGTCATGCGTGACGGGAAGCACATCGCCACTCGCCCATCAGCCAGTCTTTCCACCGATGAGATCATTCGCTTGATGGTGGGGCGGGAATTGACCGAACGCTATCCGGCACGCTCCGGTACGGTGGGTGGCGAGCTGCTGCGCGTAGAGCATTTAAGCGGCGTACACGCGCGCGTAGACGATGTGTCGTTTACCGCACGTCGCGGCGAGATCGTGGGGATCGCCGGTCTTGGCGGTGCCGGGCGTACCTCACTTTTATCACTGCTTTTCGGAGTCGCGGCGAAAAAAAGCGGAAGGATCTTTCTAAACGGGAAAGAGGTGCAGAACTCCTCTGCCCGTGCCGCTCTGCGCAACGGCTTTGCCTATGTGACCGAGGAACGCCGCGCCGATGGCATTTTCGGCATTCTGGACATTTGCGCCAACACCACCATTTCCAGTCTGGAAAGGCACCGGCGATTTGGCTTTTTAAGTGCGCGAAGGCTTGCCAAAAGCACCGGAGAATGCATTCGTTCCATGCGTGTGAAAACGCCGGATCAAAAAACCAAGATACGCACGCTTTCGGGCGGCAATCAGCAAAAGGTCATTTTCGGACGATGGCTGTTGACCGAGCCGACAGTGCTTCTGTTGGATGAGCCCACACGCGGCATCGATGTAGGAGCAAAATACGAGATATACGAATTGATCTTATCGTTAGCCGCAAGCGGAAAGACCGTGCTTATGGTATCCTCCGAAATGCCGGAGCTGTTGGGAATGTGCGACCGTATCTTAGTCATGAGCGGCGGAAAACTGGCCGGAGAGGTCGATAAAACGGCTTCCCAGGAGCAGATCATGGCTCTTGCAGCACGCTTCGCCTGAAGCAGACGTCTTTTCCAAGCACAATAACGAGATTCTTTATAAAAGGAAGGATTCCATGTCAGAAAACGATACCAAACGTCATGGCTTTTCCGGAAAAATAGAAGCCTATCGTGCGCTTTCCGGAAAAGAAAAACGCCAGCGGCTCGGCGCGTTTCTTCTCAACAATGCCATGTTCATCATCATCTTTTTTACCATTATTTATATTGCCATCAAGGTTCCGGCGTTTTTGTCGGTATCCTCCATCGTCAACATTGTTTCGCTCACGGCGGCTAAGCTCCCTATTGCGCTTGGAATCGGCGGCGCCATCGTCTTATCCGGCACCGACATATCCGCCGGGCGCATGGTAGGACTGGCTGCCTGCATTGCCGGGTCGCTCCTTCAGGCAAACGATTATCCCGGAAAGCTGTTTCCCCAGCTTCCCACATTGCCCTTATGGCTGGTGCTTCTCATTGTAATGGCAGCCGGCGCGATATTGGGGCTGATCAATGGCTTCTTTGTGGCAAAATTCAAGCTTCATCCCTTTATTGTAACTCTGTCTACCCAGCTTATCACCTTTGGACTGATCCTTATGTATTTGAAGATCGGGACAAACAACGGGCAGACCCTTTCCGGGCTTGACAATTCGTACACGGATTTCATCAAAGGCACGCTCTTTCGTATTGGGGATGTAGCTGTTCCAAAATATGTGCTGTATTCCGCCATTTTGACGGTACTTGTCTGGGTATTATGGAACAAGACGACCTTCGGAAAAAATATGTTCGCGGTCGGCTCCAACGAGGAAGCCGCCAATGTTTCGGGTGTGAATGTGTTCCGCACCATTCTGCTTGTCTTTATGCTTGCCGGCATTTTATATGGCATTACCGGCTTTATCGAGGGGGCGCGTATCGCCTCCTGCTCCGCCAACACCGGACTCAACTACGAGAGTGATGCCATTGCGGCGTGTGTCATCGGCGGCGTTTCGTTTGTCGGCGGCACCGGCAAGATCAGCGGCATTGTCATCGGCGTTTTTCTCTTGCAGATCATTTTTGTGGGACTCAACTTTTTGTCGGTGGATGCCAATATGCTCTATGTGATCAAGGGGCTTATCATTCTGGCGGCGTGTGCGGTGGATATGCGAAAATATCTGGCACGCCGGTAAAAAAAGGAATATGCGCAAAAAGCATACCGTCATACCAGGAAGGCATGACGGTATTTTTTATAAAAACCCGGAATGGAGCGAAACATTTTCTGCTTGTAGTACGTCTGATAAGTGTCGCTTGAAAAAAGCATACAACAAGTACAAAAACAAGGAGTTATATGACCCATGAATAAGATTTCCCGTTCCATCACCGCTCTCGCCCTTGCCGCTACGCTTGGTGCCTCCTCTCTTTCGGCACTCGCCTATGAGCCGACGGTCGCCAACGTCAAAGCCGACACGCTGCACGCCTTGAACCTGTTTCAGGGCACCGATAACGGCTACGAATTGGAAAAGCCGCTGACCCGTATGGAAGCACTCATCATGCTCATTCGCCTTTCCGGCAAAGAGATCGATGCGCTGTACAGCGAAACCACCTATACCTCTTCCTTTTCGGATACCCCGGACTGGGACAAAGCCGGAAGCTATCTCGGCTATGCCTACGACAAGGGTTTGGCCAAGGGCATGACCGAAACCGAATTCTGGCCGGACGAACGTGCTAATGCCCAAATGTACATCACCTTCCTTCTTCGTGCGCTCGGCTATACCGATTCTGCCGATGGCACGGTTTGGGACAACTGGAAAACGCTTGCCGAGCAAGCCGGTCTGTTGACCGAGACATCACTAAACTTAGACAATCTGCTTCGCGGCGATGCCGTTCTTCTTTCCAGAAGTGCTTTGGATGCAAAGGTCGTCGGTTCGGATAAGACCCTGCTTGAAACGCTGAATGAAGAGGGCGTATTTGGTCCCTTTTCCCTGTCGGTGGCTCTTGCTTCGGAGGGACGCGCCGTGACCGCCGAAAGCGCACTCATGGATATCATGGGCTCGCTGTATGTGGGGGCTAACACCATTTCTACCTCCGGCTTAGCGTCTATGAACATCGAACCGGATATGCAGAGCTTCTTCATTGGTGCAGGACCCGAATTGCTTGAGATCGAAGAAGGCTTGGTATGCGAACCAATGATGACCTCCCAGGCTCATTCCGTAGCCCTTGTCCGCGTGAAGGACGGCACAGATGTGGAAAACGCCAAAAAGCTGATCCGTGAAAACGTCAATCCGCGCAAATGGATCTGCGTGGGCGTTTCGGAGGGCAATGTCCGTGTCGAAAGCATCGGTAACCTGATCCTTCTCGTCATGGATGACGGTGACCCCGACACACTTGTCAACAACTTTCTTTCCTTAGACCCCTCCAAAGTGTTTGTCACACCGGATGAAAACGGGATGATGAAGTTTGGCGAGACCTATGTGGAAGCCGGCGAAAAGGTAAATAACGAGTCCATCGAGCGCTATATCGAAAAGGTCAATTCCTTAAATATGGAATTTTTCCCAAACAACGAGGTCTATCTTGCCACTATCCCCGAAAAGAGCTACTTTGTCCGCGACAACACGAAGGACTATCTCAACCACGATTCCATCCACAGCCAGATCAAGGAAGCCTTTTTTGATTTGACTACCATTGATACCGCCTCGGTTCTGTCGCTTTCGGACTACTTGAACACCGACCGCCATCTGCGCCAGGAGAAGCTGTTCCCACTCGTGAACGCACTCGGCGAAGCCATGGGCTTTACCGTGGATGAAACCGCCTTTACCGCACATACCATCGAGAGCTTTACCGGTGACTACAAAGCAGATGTGACTGATATCGCTCCCGAAACACTCACCTATCTGACAAGCGCCGCCACCGAAGCTGCGGTTGTCGATAACTTCCAGAACAAGAGCTTCACCAAGGTGTACGATTTGGATAAGCTCAATTCCAAAATTCCGTATGACATCTTTTTGTCCGGCGCAACGCCCTTGACGGT
>CAZAWG010000071.1:0-7246 GCA_964488785.1 uncultured Oscillospiraceae bacterium
CCCATACGTGGGTTCGCCCTCTTTTTTGCCGCTGTATGCGACAAAAAATTCACCTACTCTTTCGTGTTTTTGGCGCGTTAAGGGGATTTCGACCCTTGCGAAGGGGACAAGAAATACTCGTCCTTGACTTCGGTCGCTTTTCTTGAGAGAAAAGCTCCGTAAAAGAACTCAATGGAGGGCTTTGCTACAGCCCTTTTTGCACCGTGTGGTGTCACAAAAAAGGAGAATGACTATGAAGGAAAAGGCAATCATCGCCATGAGCGGCGGCGTGGACAGTGCCGTTGCGGCGTTGCTCACGTCACAGATGGGCTTTGAGTGCATGGGCGTGACCATGAAGCTGTTCTACGATGCGGATTTAGTCGAGGAAGAGCAGCGCGAAAATTCCTGCTGTTCACTGTCGGACGTGGAGGATGCACGCAGTGTGGCAACACTGCTGGGAATGCGGCATTACGTCTTTAACTTTTCGGATAAGTTCCGTTCTTGTGTCATCGACCCCTTTGTCAGCGATTACGAAAACGGCCGCACACCCAATCCCTGTATCGACTGTAACCGCCATCTGAAATTCGACAAGCTCTACCAGCGCGCAAGGGAGCTGGGCTTTGATCGTGTGGTGACAGGGCACTATGCTCGTATTGAGTATGATGAAGCACGTGGCCGATATCTTCTCAAAAAGGCGGTCGATGAAACCAAGGACCAGAGCTATGTGCTGTATTCCATGACCGCCGAGCAGCTGGCACACACCCTCTTTCCGTTAGGAGCGTATCGCAAAACCGAGGTGCGCGATATCGCCGCTTCACATGGCTTTGTCAATGCCCGTAAGCACGACAGTCAGGACATTTGCTTCGTGCAGACCGGCACCTACGCCGATTTCATCAAGCAGTATACCGGTAAAAGCTATCCCGGCGGCGATTTTGTGGATGTCGATGGAAATGTTTTGGGACACCATAAGGGCATCATCTACTACACCGTCGGACAGCATAAGGGACTTGGCATTTCCTCCGATATTCCCTGGTATGTCAAGGAGGTCCGCCCACAGGATAACACTGTGGTGCTTGCACGAAACGAGGAGCTGTTTACACGCGAATGCATCGCAGGCCGGGTCAATCTGATCTCGGTCGATCGGATCGACTCACCTGTGCGCGTCACAGCTAAGGTGCGCTATCGTCAAAAGGAACAGCCGGCGACTGTCACGCAGGACGAAAACGGACGGCTCCATATCGTGTTCGACGAGCCGCAGAGAGCCATTACACGCGGTCAGGCGGCTGTGCTGTATGACGGCGATATCGTGGTCGGCGGCGGCACCATCGTATAGGAGGACGTATGCTAAATCAGTTTTCAAGAACCGAGCTTCTCATCGGTGAACAAGGCGTGGAACGTCTGAAAAACGCCCGTGTGGCAGTGTTCGGCGTGGGCGGCGTGGGCGGCTATGCCGTGGAAGCGCTGGCACGCAGTGGGGTAGGGACGTTGGATCTTATCGATAACGACACTGTGAGCCTTACCAATATCAACCGTCAGATCATTGCTACCCACAGCACCATCGGACGGTATAAGGTGGACGTTGCCGCCGAGCGCGTGAAGGATATATGCCCCGAAACGGTTGTCAACACCTATCGCACGTTCTACAGTCCTGAAACGGCGGATGAATTCGATTTTTCCGTATACGACTATATCATTGATGCCATCGATACCGTTTCGGCGAAGCTCTTGCTTATCGAGCGCGCCGACCGCACCGGCGTGCCCATCATCAGCAGTATGGGCGCCGGGAACAAGTTAAATGCGGCCGCCTTTGAAGTCTCCGATATCTATAAGACCTCGGTGTGCCCCCTTGCCAGAGTCATACGTGTGGGCTGTAAAAAGCGTGGCATTCGCCATTTAAAGGTGGTCTATTCCAAGGAAACGCCGCTGGTGCCGGCGCAAAGCTCCGAGCAAAAGGGAACGGCGCACCGTCCGGTGCCGGGCAGCATGGCGTTCGTGCCGTCTGCCGCCGGACTGATCCTTGCCGGAGAAGTGGTTTTGGATCTGGTGCAGAGATAGAATAAAGGCGTACCCGATTTTGTGGGTACGCCTTTTTATGCCTGTTGCAGCTCCTCTAATCGCTTGACCGCCGCAAAGCTCTTTTCTATAAATGCACTCTCTGCTTCCTCTTCTGTCCGGCGTGCCGCAACGGTCAGCGCACCGGTGTAACCGATGCTTTGCAGATTCGTCATCAGCTCATTCCAGTCTACCGTGCCTTCGAACGGTAATAAATGCTCGTCCTCGGCTCCGTGGTTGTCGTGCAGATAAAGCAGCTTCAAGCGGCTTCCGATGGCCTTCAACGCCTTTTTCTGGTCAAGCTGTGCTAAGAGTGCGTGTGCAGGAGCCAAACATATTCCCAAATGCTCATCGTCAAATTCGTCTGCTATGGCGGATAATTCTTCACAGCGCGCCCCATAAACATCGCGAAAAGGCTCATCGGGGAAACCGGGACGATTTTCCAGTGCAATGCCTACACCGTGACTTTGCGCGATCTTCAAATACCGTGCCATATACCGCCGCCATGCGCCCGGCGCACGTATCCCTTTTTCCGAGCGAAAATGCGGGTGCATGACCGCCCAACGCGCCCCTAAATGCGATGCCGCGCGAAGTCCGGCTTCGATGGCGGCTTCTGTGCGCTTGTCCGGAGCGCCAAAGGGAACGGAAGCCGGATATACCGGTAAATGCGTTTGGATGCATATCAGCGCATTGGCTTGAAGCCGGGCACATAGCTCGTCCAACCGGCGCTCCAGACGACCGTCCTTTGCACAAAGCAGTGCTTCGCTGTGCTTGAAGCTGATCGAAACACCCTCAAAGCCAACGTGCGCCGCGATCGGAAGCAGTCGTTCGGCAGAGCTTTCTTCTATTTGTATTACCTTTTGCACAGAAACACCTCAACTTTTCTTTCCCATTGTACACATAGAATGATAAAATTGATGATCCACAAAATGACAGAATCGTAAATATTTTATCTAAATCGGGTGAATGCAGGCCAAACTGTATGAAACGAAGCTTAAAAAGCAATATGCGAAAAAATCGAGCAAGAAAAAAATCACCAAAATTCGAAAAAAACTATTGACTTTTTTGGTTCGTTGTGCTATCATTAACCTGTAGCTAAAACCGTATTTTTTTATCTGGGGGTGTTATATGATTCTTAAACCGATAGGCCGACGGTCAAACGTTGTGCTTGCGGCTCTCTTTTTCGTATTGCTCTCGGTGGGCGCTTCGCTTATGGCAAATGCCTCGGACACAGGTGCTGTGTTCTATGTGGAAGCCGGTACGCCGGACGACTCCGGTCGTTTTGACGTGACGGTCAGCGCAGAAAACATGGAATTCCTTGTGAGCGAGCTTGCGTTTCGCTATGACACGAGTGTGCTTGCCCCGATCGATTTCGAAACAGGTGAACCGACCGATTCGTTTTCCGATTTTTCACAAGCATATGCGTATGATGGTCTTATGCGCATCGGCGAGAAGTTGGATGCCGAGCAGGGCTATTTCCTGTTCACCATGTTCGCTTCTGTCGGTGATGAGACCGATTATGTGTGGGATAAGATGCTTCACTTTACGCAGAAAACCGAGCTTTATCGCTTCTCTTTCCGCGTGATCGGTGAAGGAGACACGTCTCTTTCCATCGCAAGTGCTTATGACGGCGGTGTGTACGACCCGTTCTTTCCGGAGGGCGCCGTGATCACCTCTGTGACCGAAAAACGTCCCGTGGCCGATGTGGTCCTTCATACCGGCGGCACACAAAAAACGGAAAAAACCGTTACCTATTATCATTCCGAGCTTTATCCCAAGAATTATACCAAAGAACAACGACTTTCCGGCACGGTCTACCTTGTGACCGGCGATTATGCCGCCGCTGTGGATGGCGTGCTTGCCGCGATCGATGCAGATAATCGTCTCGTTGTACCGTATCAAAAAGAAGAAACGCTTCTTCTTCCGCTCCGCTTCATCTGTGAAAGCCTTGGCTGCACAGTGGATTGGGACAATGAAACAAGAAGTGTATCTGTCACACGCCCTGACGGCGCTGTCGGAAGGAGACACGTCTCTTTCCATCGCAAGTGCTTATGACGGCGGTGTGTACGACCCGTTCTTTCCGGAGGGCGCCGTGATCACCTCTGTGACCGAAAAACGTCCCGTGGCCGATGTGGTCCTTCATACCGGCGGCACACAAAAAACGGAAAAAACCGTTACCTATTATCATTCCGAGCTTTATCCCAAGAATTATACCAAAGAACAACGACTTTCCGGCACGGTCTACCTTGTGACCGGCGATTATGCCGCCGCTGTGGATGGCGTGCTTGCCGCGATCGATGCAGATAATCGTCTCGTTGTACCGTATCAAAAAGAAGAAACGCTTCTTCTTCCGCTCCGCTTCATCTGTGAAAGCCTTGGCTGCACAGTGGATTGGGACAATGAAACAAGAAGTGTATCTGTCACACGCCCTGACGGCGCTGTCGGCACATTTGATACGACTACAGGCACAGCTGTGCTTGCAAACGAGGTGTGTACCGGAACAGCTGAAAATCTTTTCGACCGAACGATGGTCGATCCTGCTCTTGCCGCATTTCTTGCGGGCGCGCGTGTGTATGACACGGGCGAGGGCGTAATCTTCTATACCGGTCTTCCGGAATGGACTCCGGACAGAGAGGCCGAGATAGAAGCCTTAAATTCTATGAAATACGTGCTTTTACCGTTCTTCCGTATGTTTCTTTAATGTGAGAGTCTCTTGCATTTGGGGATAAAACAATCATAAAAATAATGAAAGGAAAGGGTGCAGTATATGAAAAAAATACCGCTTATCCTCTCTACTGTCGCCGCCTCGGCGCTTCTTGCTTTATCGGCAGGAGCAGCACCGACAGAATATAAGGCGGCAAGCGACGGTTCGTTCTCTGTAACCTACAGCGGAACAGCCGGCGAGTATTATGCTATCGTGGTCGTTGAGGGCATTACCGAAGAAGGTGGCACACCTACGATCACAGAAAGCTCTATCCAGTATATCGACCAGGTTACGGCCGATGCAAATGGAAAGGCTTTGTTTGAGAGCTTCCTTCTCAAGAACGACGGCACCGCCGCAACGGTGTTCCTTGGCGGAAGCGATCTGGAAGAGGCACAGCTGTTAGGTTATGTGAACAAGACAAGTGATAACTTCACAGTTAGCGGTACGGTTACATCGGATTCCACAAAGGAAGCTACGGTGACACTCACCAGCACCACGGATGCGACCAAGACCTACACGGTTACGACCACGTCCGGCACCTATACTGTATCTGTTCCTGGTGATACATATAAATTTGTAGTTACAAAGAAAGCCCACCTTTCCTACACTAAGAATGCTTTTACTGTTGCAAAGGATGAAACTAAGGATGTCACGCTTAAGGGCGGAGATGTTACAGCAGATGGTAGCATTACATATCTAGATTTAGGTAGAGTTTACAGCAATTATAATACATCATCTGAAAATGAAGATGTATCAGGCGATGGAGCGGTGAACTATTTGGATTTGGGTAAAGTATTAAGTAATTACAACTTAGTTGCAACTGTTGAATGATCGAGGTGGCATAAATGAAAATATTAAAAAAAATATTAGCAGTTTCGATTGCTGTTGCTTCTTTAGCTTTAGCTGCATCGGCTGCTAAAGTTATTTATTCGTGGCAAGAGGTAGACAAGGATAAAGGTCACTATGATTTAGCGATTACAACTGAATCTGATACCTCAAACAACGAGGAAACTCGCCTGATTGCGACAACATTTACTTTTAATAACAAATTGATGGTACCTGTTGATTGTTCCACGTATGAGCCTATTACATTAGATGACGTTACGAATGATCCTTCTCCGATTTTTCCTGCTGAAACAAAAGTCGGAAAACTCACTAAAGCATATGCGTTGAGAGATTATAAGTGGACTACGACCGGCGATAATACATCGTTATTGGTTACCGCAGATACAACCGACTGGGATTATTTTGATCAGACTTCTCTGGATGTCGTTTTGATTTCTTTCAAATTTGCAGAAGGAAAAACGCCTGATGATATAAAAAAAGACGATTTTGTTGTTAACAAACTCTATCTTGTAGCTGGGCAGGGAAAAGAGTTGGGATATAATGAACCCACAATTCCAACTCCGGTTACGTTTGAAAACAAGGCTGTAAGCGAATCTGCCGCCGACCTCACCATCTCTGTAACCAAGGATGATGTGATCTACCTCCAGAACGGTACGGTTGCAACCGCTACCGCTACCGGTAGCTACACCATTCCGTCTACCGACGGTTACGTTGTTGTCAACACCGGCTACACCGCTCAGAAGCTCTATAAGGTCGCTTCCGGCGCTGTTACCGAGGTTTCCGACAATGCAAACGGTGTATTAGGCGCGTCTGAGGCTTCTATCCGCAACGATACGTTCTCCGGTCTGCGCTTCAAGTCCTCCTTCTTAACCTCTCTCAGAGAGTCCATCAAGGAGTATGGCTACCTTGTAACCGTTGAATCCTCCTACAACACTCTGCCGGCTAACTATGAGCTTAATATGGCTCTTGTTACCTCCGGTAAGGCTAAGAAGGGTATCGGCTTTGCAAAGGATGCAGAGGGCAACATTACCACCGATATCAGCTATGGTGTCGAAGGTGTGAGAACCATCGTTACCGCTCTTGCTACCGGTATTCCGGCAAGCAAGGATGCTGTTCTGACCAAGATTGCCGCTCGTCCGTACTACATTCTTTCGGATGGCACTGTGATCTATGGCGAAGTCACCAAGCGTAGCCTTGGTGAAGTGGCTCTGGCTCTCCAGCAGGATAACGGCGATGTCTACCAAAATAACAAGGAATACATCGATTCCATCGTCAATTTGATTGATGATAAGAATGCGATCATTGACTTGGGTCCGTTGTTCTAAGAGAAATTTAAAATCAGCCCTTGACCCTATTCTTACGAATCTTCTTAGGGGTCAAAGGCCGGGGTCGTGAAGCGTGGCTTCACGACCCCCTTTTTTGTCCGCTGAAGGTCTTTTGCTGGACAAAAGACACTAAAAACGTGCATATTTACAAGTTACTCCATAAACTTTCAAAAATTGACGAAAAAAATATCAAAAAACTTATTTACAAGCGACGAAAAACGTGGTAAAATAATAGTCGGAGAATAAATGCTCTTTTTCTGCTCTTTTTTAGAAGAAGCACATTTGTTCGAAACAAACCATGTTTTCTCATAAAGATATAAAATTCAGGAGGAATCACAAT
>CAZAWG010000072.1:0-7225 GCA_964488785.1 uncultured Oscillospiraceae bacterium
GGGTAGTTTGCGGAAGCCGCATAGTGCACGTTAGTGGGGGTTTGTGCGAACCGTATGTTATACACTCCACACTCCACACTCCTAACTCTGCATCACCCTTTAGTCTGAACTATTCCGCAAAAATTGCCGTGGGGCTTCCCCACACACGCTATTTTACAAGGAAGCGTTTGATCTTCTTTGAGGTGGTTTTTTCAAATTCCGTTTTGCGGATATCAATATTTCGTATCTGCTTGAACGAGGGAAGCTTGCGATTCAGTTCCAGCACCTGTTTCTTGATATCCTCGGCGATGTTGTCGATCGGCTCATTTTCCGGATATGCATTGAAATTCGGATAAATGACGGCGGTGAGCATGATCTCACTTCCATCCCCCTTATCACGTCCAACCACGACACATTCGCATATACTGTCTAAGCGGACAAGGTATTCCTCGATCTCCTCCGGGAACACGTTTTTCCCGTTATTGAGGACAATAACGGTTTTCTTACGACCGGTGATAAAGATATAGCCCTCCGAATCAACATAGCCGATATCGCCTGTGCGGAACCAGCCATCATCCGTAAATGCGGCAAGATTGGCTTCCTCGTTATCGTAGTAGCCGATCATAACATTATCGCCCTTGACCAATATCTCGCCGATGATATGTCCGGCGGCATCGGTGCTTTCTCCATCGATCTTGACCTCGCAGCACGGCACAGCCGGTCCTACCGAACCGAGCTTTTTGCGGAAATAGGGGTTCACGGCGATAAGCGGTGAGCATTCGGTAATGCCATACCCCTCGCACAGGTTGACGCCCAGCGAATCGAACAGCTTCATATGCTCCGGCTGCATGGCGGCGCCACCGCAGATGATCTTTTCCAGATTACCGCCAAAGGCAGCTAAAATATCCGAAAACAGCTTCCGGCGCATATCGATACCCACAAGGCGCAAGGCATCCGAGGTATGCATACCCACCTTGAGCTGCTTGGTCTTTCCTTTTTTCTTGACCTCATCCCAGATCTTTTTCTGGAACGTGCTGACAAACAGCGGCACCAGAACAAGTGCCGTAGGACGGAACACCTTCAGATTTTTAAGGATATGCTTCAGGTTATCGTTGATGCAGATGGTCAAGCCATACAGCATTTCGGCGATGGTGATGGTCAACTCATACGTATGGTGCATGGGAAGCACAGAAAGTGTGACATCGTTTTCCGAAAAATCGACCGATTCACACGCAGCCGAGGCGCAGGACATAATATTGCGCTCGGACAGCATAACGCATTTACTGGAGCCGGTCGTTCCACTGGTAAACAGCATAATACTCATATCTCCACGCGGCTGCTTACGCATGATCTCCGATGGGAGGATGCTTTCCGGCTCGGAGGGGTGCATGAAATCCTCCAAAGCTACTACACGGGGATCAGAAAGCGCTTCTTCCTCTAAATCCGCTGTGGATACAGGAATGATGTATTCAAGGTCATCAAACACGCCGGCAGCCTTCAGATCGGCGAACTTTTTTGCATATTTGGGCGACATAACGATCGCATCGGCACGGCTGATCTGCATAAAGCCGCGTATTTCCTCTAACATCAGTTCCTTATCAAAGGGAATAACAACGTTCCCGGAGGAGATGACCGCACAGAAGGTTTCGATCCATTCCGGGCAGGTCTCGCCGATAAGCGCCACACGTTTACCGCAGAATGCGTGTGCCTTAAGGGCAGCGATCAGCTTTTCACACCGATAATGGAAATCAGCATACGAAACTGCCACGATCCCCTCGGGGGTAGTATATTTAAAGACCGGCTTCTCGGCGCGTTTCTGCATATTGACAAGTGTCAGCTGGCGAAGCGTGCACGCCGGAGAATATACACGGGGAGTCTTTTTAGCCATGGGAGCATCCTTCCTAACTGATAAAATGGTGCATGAAGGGCTCGGGAAGAAGCATTCACTCCAAGCTCCACCCCGACAGCCTTCTGTTTTCATTCGAATTACAACATCTCTATCATAATATTATAGCCATTTCAGCGCATTTGTCAATATCCATTCTTAAATTTCGCGTGAATAAATTGCTTAAGGGAGTTTTTTTGACTAATAAACAGAGCCATCCATCAGAACGATGAACGGCTCTTTCTTCCGCAAAGGATGCATTAACGAACTTTTCTCCACAGGTCACACCTGTGGGATCGCTTCCCTATGGGTGACAACAAAGGCACTTACCTTAGCGGCATAGGCTAAGCAATCCTGTATAGAATACGCCTGTAGATACTTTGCCAAAAACGCAGCTGAAAAGCTGTCCCCTGCCCCCACCGTCGAAACGACCTTGACCTTCTCGGCCGGGCAACGATGGTATTCCTTTTTTTCCACATCGTATGCGATTGCTCCTTGGGCACCCAGCGTTATAAGCACGAACTGCAAATTTTCATATGCCCTACTAAGACACACAGCCGCCTGCTCCGGCGCACACATCGGTAGCCCGGCAAGCGCGCACACCTCCGGCAATTCCTCCGCGCTGACCTTCAGAAGCGTTGCCTGTTTTAGGGCAAAAGCCACTGCTTCTTCCGAGATAAACGGCTTTCGCAGATTGATATCCACAAAAATCCGGCGGAAAGCACCGGTCTCTATGAGCTTTTGCAACGACTGCCGGTTATAGGGACTGCGTAAGGCAAGCGTTCCAAAATACAATACATCCCATGTATTGGCGAAAGCACACGGTTTATCGATCCGATCATACGCCACATTTTCAAGAAGCTTATAGCATGGCACGGCGTTTTCGTCCAACGTCACAAGGCAGCGTCCGGTCGGGAGCGCATTATGGGATATAAACGCCGTGTCTACGTCAAAAGCCCGAACGGCCTCTATCGTCTGCTGCGCCAGGTCATCCTCGCCAACAGCACTGCATAACGCAGCCTTGCCGCCACAGCGGACAAAGTGAGCCGCAAAATTGAGCGGTGCGCCGCCAATGCATTTTTTGTCCGGGTAAATATCCCACAAGACCTCGCCAAAGGTCAGAGCTTTCATCGTGTTTCCTCCTTAGAAGTGTCTCCGGAAGCGCTTAGAGCTGTATATGCTCCAGAGTTAAGCGCACGCGGTCGGAGATTTTGACTGTGCCGACGCCAAAGATCGATGTGTGCAATGTATCCTGCATGGGGGCACTCCATTCCTGCGGAATGCTACAAGCGCCGTTTGCCATGCCAAGGATCGAACCGACAGTAGCGCCATTGCAGTCGGTGTCAAAGCCTGTCTCCACCGCCATACAGATCGAACGCGCAAAATCGCCCTCGCCGTATAGCAAGGCCGCCGCCACGATCATGGCATTGGAAATGGTGTGACACCAGCCGTGAGAGGTATATTCATCATAGGCTGTGTGGATCTTTTCGAAGCATTCCTTTTGTGATACGCCGTGCCGATAGTCCTCCAAAATACCCATCACACTCTCATACAGGCGGCTGGTGCCGGGGATTTCCGAAAGGCCGGCAAGTATGATCGTTTCCACATCCTTTGTGACAGCGGCAGAGGCGATCATGGCAGAAGCAAACATTTCGCCGTAAATGCCATTCTTCACATGGGAAATGCTGGCATCACGAAACGCCATTTCGGCGGCAAGCGCCGGGTTGCCGGGGTTGATATAGCCGAAATAATCGCCGCGTATCTGGGCTCCTATCCATTCGCGATAGGGATTTTGGTGCAATGCCGACTGCGGCGGCTCATAGCCCTTGACAAAATTGCAGAACGCCACACGCTCCGCCGTGCAATAGGCGTCCTTGCTCTGATAGTCGAGCCAGGCACGGGAAACGTTATACGGCGTGAAATCGCGGCCGTATTTCTGCACGATGAGCTGGGCAAGCACCACATAATTGGTATCATCGTCCACCGGCATTCCATCGATGGTGTCGGCATACGGACGATGTGCCAGCGGAAAAGAGTATTTTCGGCAGAGCTCCTCGGAGAGGTCGCTTTTGCGGATATAGCGGTGCATGGGGTAGTTACCCGTTTCCTTCAAAAAGGGGACTAACTCGTTTGTACGCATTCCCTCGACGGTTTTGCCGAGCATACAGCCACAGATACGTCCCAGCCAGGCACCATGGAGCTTTTCTTCGAGTGTGGCTTTGTCCACTTTTTCCGGAAGGGTACACAGCTTTTTGCAAAGCGCACGGATCTCGGCAAGCTCGGACGGCTCCATATAGGCATAGTCGGCACGCTTGGGGGCTTGCAGGACGCATTCGAATAACAGGTCACCGAATTTTTTCTTCATTTCGCCCTTGGGCAGATGGCTGACCGCCTCGAACAGGGGGCGCAGCGGCTCAATATCCCCGCCCTCCTCGAGGGTTTGGGCGTATTCGGTCATGATGGAGGAGGTATAAAACTCCCAATCGTGCATATTGGCATATTGCGGCTTCATGAGCTTGTTATACTTCATCTCCTCTACCACGCGATTTTCGCGGTTTAAGATGAGCGCATCCAACGAAACATCGAAATGCTTAGATATCTCCACAAGCTTGGAAAGCTCTGGAACAGTCTGTCCATTCTCCCATTTCTGCACGGCCTGACGGGACACATGAAACGCCTCGGCAAACTGCTCTTGGGTCATTTTAGCACCCGTGCGCAGCTTATAGATCGATTCTTTGATTTCCATAATTAAAGCTCCTTATATGATTTTGAAGGGGTCAGCATCATTGTAGCACACAGAGCCTTCAAATAAAACCAACTATAATTTGCAATAAATGCAAACCATCAGTTGCGCTTTATATCCTTATTTGCCGCCCATTGCACACCATAAATGCCGACCATAATCATAAGACAGGCAAAAACGCCAAGAGCGGTACAGGGTTCTCCGACTAAAAAGCCGGCGGTAGTCGAAACCACCGTGATGACACCGGAAAAGACGGTCGAGCGTGTGAGTGGCAGATAGGTATTGGCGTAGTTGACCATCAGATAGGCAAACACGCTGGAAAGGCCGCCCAAATATAAGATCGACACGACATAATCCGGATAAATGAGCGGACGGAGGATGAGAGCGACATCGAAATGGGTTGTGATCAGGGCATAGAGTCCGAAAAAGACGGCGGCATCGATGAACATGAAATAGGTGCGTTCAAAGGGCGTGAACACGGTCGAAATACTGCGACTGAGCAGATTGAAGGCTACTGCCGCCAGGACGGCGACCGTCAAAAAGATAAGTCCCGTCAGATAGGTCTGTCCGCTATCGCCACCCTGAGTTGTCACGATGATGACGCCAACGATCGACAAAACGCAAAAGACGACCTGCAAAGCATTCGGTGCTTCGCGTAATAACAATGCCGAAAACAGCTGACACACCACCGGCACCAGCGCGATCATAACAGACGACACGACGATGCCGGTCTGCTTTAAACCAAAGCTTTCGCCGAGATAGGTCTGTCCGCTATCGCCACCCTGAGTTGTCACGATGATGACGCCAACGATCGACAAAACGCAAAAGACGACCTGCAAAGCATTCGGTGCTTCGCGTAATAACAATGCCGAAAACAGCTGACACACCACCGGCACCAGCGCGATCATAACAGACGACACGACGATGCCGGTCTGCTTTAAACCAAAGCTTTCGCCGATGAAATATATGACCGGCTGGAAAAAGCCGAGAAGGACTAACTTCCACACCGGCTTACCGCGAAAATCGAGCTTGATCTTCAAAAGCGGCAGCATGAGGGTCATAAGCAGAAAGGCGAACGAAAAGCGCACAGCAAGCATAGCCGGCACATCCGCGCCGGGCATGGTATGTTCCCCGGCAAAGATCTCGGCGGCGATAGCAAAGGCACGGGTGGAGAACAGAAAGCTAAGTCCGAAGATGAAGTTGCCGGAAAAGCCGGCAAGCATTCCTTTTTGGGATCGGGTCATAGGAAATACCTCTATACAGTTTAAAGTAATTTATTGCAAAACGACAGGTGGAAAAATCATAACGCACGCGCGTCACAGCTCCAAGGCCTCCTGCACGGCTTTTTCAAAGCGGCACGCAGACTTGTTACCGGCACCGCCGTCAAAATGGGAATTTTTCATATACACGGCACAAAGCTCATTTTCAGGGTCGATCCAAAAATGAGAGCCATACGCGCCGCTCCAGCCGAAGGAACCTACCGGCAGCAATTTATAATCCTCCCCGACGACCACACGGACGCCTAAGCCCCAATTTTGATTTCCCGGCATAACCTCGGACGGTAGATAGGTCTGACTCATTTTGTCTACAGACCGTGCAGATAAAAGTGTCCCCTTTTTTGTTTGCCCTTTATGTAAGAGCATAATGGCAAATCGTGCATAATCCTCCAAGGAAGAAACAAGACCGGCACCGGCTAACATATGTGAACAGGGGAAGCTTTCAAACACACATCCGGGAAAGGTTGGCGCGACCGCGCTTTTTCCATCGACCCTTTGATGCATTTTTATCACGCGTTCCCACTGTTCCGGCGAGGGAGCAAAGGTGGTATCCTTCATGCCGCACGGTTCCAAAAGCTCACGCTGTAAAAAAGTGCTGTACGCTTCGCCGGTGACCTTTTGAGCAATGGCCGCTAAGGCATCAAAGGCAGCATAAGCGCTGTATTCCTGTCCACGGAATGGTTCAAATTTCAGGCCAAGCTTTATAAAAGCCGCGACAGTCTGAGAGATACTTTCACGCTGTTCGGGTGACAATTCAACATTTGTGCTGACTCCAAAGCCGGATGCGTGTGTGAGAAGGGATAGAATAGTCGGTTCGGTTTGTGTTTCTCCCAGGTCGGAGCCATCCGCGCTTGAGCGAATATGCAAATGTGCAAAGTCGGGAAGGTAGCGACTGACCGGATCGGACAGCGAAAGACAGCCTTGTTCCTCCAAAAGCAGCATAGCTACGGCTGTAATCGGCTTTGTCATAGAAGCCAGTCGAAAGAGGGTATCATCCGCAACCGGTTTCCCATCTCCTGTTTCGCCATAATGCTTTTTGAATATCATACGGTCATTTTGATATACAAAATACGAGGAACCGAATACATTTGCGTTTTCCATATCATACTGCGCGATTACATTAAGCTTTTGTATTAGCTTTTCTTCATTTAGTATTTTCATAAACATTGTGTTCCTTTCCCTGGAAGCTATCGCAAAAAAGAACTCTTGCGGATGACCTCATTATATCATAATTTTGGAAATTTGCAAGACTATTTTTCAGTTTCTGCGAAACTCACTGTCTTTTTGCTCGTCCGAAGGGTGGTGGAACGTTCTTTTTGTTTCTGCAAAAAGAACCAAAAA